>JABDKS010000403.1 GCA_013002105.1 Pirellulaceae bacterium
ACCTGGACCACCGGAAGCGTTGTTCATCGAATCGCCCAGCTGCCGGTTGGCCTAGAAAGTGGGTCGAGATCCGATTCTCGGACAATTCAAACCGACACAGTTGTTGGATCCGCTGCGACTGGGTCCAACCGCGTGTTCCACTGACCGCGCCGCTGAATGAAAAGCCACCGTGGAATTCCACACTTTGGTTTTCCGGGCAGTGGATCTGCCATTTGTAGAAAGTATTGTCATCGGTTGGCACACGACGGATCGCGAATCGACTGGAATCATCGATACGGAGCGCACCGTGAATGGTTACGAGCCGATCGTACCGAGCACGCAGCACAGTATGTTGTTTCTGTTGCCCAAAGAGCATCAGGGCGCCCACGATCGTAAGCGTCAACAAAATCAGATGCAGAATTTTTTTCACGAAGGCTGCAGGTTAGAAATCACGCGGCATTGGCAACACGTCGTTTATTGTAGGCGCCTTTGCGAACCGACGCGCGGTCACGACACGTCGGTTGCGGTAACATGGTTGCACCGGCGAGCTTCTCTGGCGCGTTCGGTAAGTACTCCCAACAGGCGGCTGAATCTGTGAGACCATCGAAATTCGAGATTCTTGCCTACGAAGACACGTCGTTGGGTCCACTCTGTCTGCGTCGTCGAGAACTATTGTCGCAACCGGGAACGATTGTCACGGAAGTGACATTGAACCACGAGTTCTTGATGAGCAGTTTCAACACGGATTCGGAGCGTGCGCTTTCCACTCGATCGGTGGAAATCCACGGTGGGAGTGAGCTCAAAACACTAGTGGGTGGTTTTGGGTTGGGTTATACAGCCAGAGAATTGCTGAACCAATCACAGGTACGGTCAGTGGAGGTGATCGAGTTTTTGCCGCCAGTGATCGACTGGCTGCGAGATGGTTTGATTCCGTTGTCAGATGAATTGAATGCCGCTGAAAACTTGCGGATCACACTCGGAGACGTTTACGAATATTTGTGGGGCGCTGCGGAAACAAAGTTTGATTTGATTGTGATCGACGTCGATCATTCGCCCGGCGATCAGTTGGCCGAGGAGGAACACGCGTTTTATACGCGTGAAGGGTTGGGCCGTGCGAAAACGCATTTGCGACCCGGCGGCGTATTGGCGGTATGGTCCTATGCCGAGAGCAGTTCGTTTTCGGACGCACTGCGCGACACTTTCTGCGACGTGCAATTGGAACCGATATGTACGTTCAACTCGTTGGTGGGCCATGAGCAAACCGATTGGTTGTTTTTTGGACGCGACGACCCCGTGGAATAGCGTGACCCGTTCACCATGTCGCGGCAAAGCCTCGACGACGCTGGTTCGTTACGTTGTAGCGATAAATCAATGAATGACTCATCGGCCAACATGACGGTTGCACCAAGGATCCCAATTTGTCCGCATTGAATCGTTTGCTTGAGACAATCAAGGTCGCGCGGCCGGGATTTTGGCCGACACATTATTGGTTCTACCTGTTGCCGTTCGCCGGCCGCGACATGTTTTCCACGCCTGCCTTTTGGCTAGGCAGCATCTATGTCTGCTTTCCTTTGGGGCTGTTGCTTTATGGCTGGAACGATCTGGGGGATACTACGAGCGATCAATACAATCCACGCAAGGATAGTTGGTTATTCGGAGCACTGCCTGACGCATCGTTGCGGCGACGACTACCGGCCATTATCGCGGCGGTTCAGATACCATTTTTGATCATGTTCGTTGGATTGGCAGGCGCGAAGATGATTGGCTGGTTTGCTGCGGTCCTGTTTGTCAACGCGACCTACAACTACTGGGGCTTCAAAAAATTGCCGGTCTTGGATTTACTCAATCAGGTCGGTTATCTGCTGATATTCGTTCTGGCCAGTTGGCTCTGTGATGTACCACAGTTGAACACGGCGGCGATGTTATTCAG
Source organism: Pirellulaceae bacterium (assembly GCA_013002105.1). The sequence goes on from JABDKS010000403.1 coordinate 1,910, forward strand.
CGGACTGTTTGCGATGCAAAGCCATCTGTTTGGTCAATTGATGGACATCGATGAAGACCGCATCGCGGGTCGGCATTCGACCGCCATCACGATGGGCGTGCGACCGGCAAAATTGTTGCTTGTGGCGATCATGGTGACCGAAAGTGTCATCGCTTACTACCATTTTCAGTATGCCGTCGTAGCTGGTTTTATGGCGCTCGGTGCGATTTTCTTTTTGATTGACGCGGCGTTGGGGCCGCAGCGGTATCCCGTCTGGTTTGCCCGTTGGTTCTTCATCGCCTGGAATTGCGTTGTGATCACATCGATGTACTTTGTGTGGCGATATGAAGTCTTTTTGACGTCCTGATGTTGACGGGCGAAAAGGTTTCCGTCGCGTTAGAATGAAGTGTTGAAAAGTTTGTCTGAGTCGTTGAATCGACGACTTGGGTGTGATTCATTCTCGAAAGGTGTTGGGATGCTAGGCCGATCTGATGTTTTAAGATTGATGTGGATTGGTTGCTTGGTGATTCCGATGTCACCGGCGTTGGCCGACGACGCGGGAGCGAGCGATCGTGCTGCCGGACCGCAAGCTGGCAAGGTTTTGCGTGCCGGCGCGGCGGTTGCTGATATTACGCCGCCGTTGGGTGAGGAGGTTGTGGGCGGTTTCGCTCCATTTCCAGCGACGGAGATTCACGATCGTTTGCACGCGCGCTGTTTGATTCTGGATAATGGCGAAACGACGATCGGGTTTGTGATTTGCGACAACCTGGGTATACCGCATGACGTTTTTGATGCAGCTCGTGAACAGATTGCGGCGCAAAGCAAGCTTCCCGTTGAGAATCTGTTGATGGCGGCGACTCACACGCATTCGTCGTGTCGAGCGTCGACGGGAAAGTATCGGCCGATTTTGATAAGTGGAATTGTCGATGCCGTGATAGAAGCGTTCGCGAATTTGCAGCCTGCGAAAATTGCCTGGGGAGGAATCGATGAGCCATCCGAAGTGTTCAATCGACGTTGGTACGTGAAAGACCCCAAGCATCGGACCAATCCGTTTGGTGGCATCGACACCGTGCGAATGAATCCGCCTCGGGGTAATCCGTCCTTGCTGGAACCGGCCGGTCCGGTTGATCCAGAAATCTCGTTTATCAGCGTGCAGTCCATCAGTGGTCGACCCATCGCGCTACTGGCAAACTACTCGTTGCACTACGTTGGCGGCGTGAACAAGGGTGATGTGTCGGCCGATTATTTTGGAATCTTTGCCAATCAAATCGGATCGATGATCGGCGCCACGCCCAACGACAAGTTTGTCGGCATGTTGTGTAACGGGACAAGTGGTGATGTGAATAACATCAATTTTCGAATCAGTTCACGCGAGCAATCGCAGGTCTATGCGAAATACGAAAAAATGACCGAGGTGGCGAATAAGGTTGCCAGTCGAGTCGCCCAGGCACATCAGGAGTTGAAGTTTCAAGATTGGGTTCCCCTTGGGTCACGTCGCAGCGAGTTGAAGATGAAGATGCGGAAACCCGACCAGCAACTGCGGGAGTATTTTGAAAACGTGATGGCACAAGACGAGGACGCACCGCGCCATCATCGATACGAGCGAACCTACGCGGCGCGAGTGCAGCGATTGCAGGAGGGCCCCGACGAGATCATGATCCCATTGCAGGCGATGCGGATTGGGGACTTAGGTGTCGCGGCGATCCCGTTCGAGGTGTTCACAGAAATCGGTCTGGAGATCAAAGTTCGGGCGCCACTGGACGATGTATTTACAATTGAATTGGCAAATGACTCGCGAGGTTACTTGCCGACACCGCGGCAGCATAAGCTCGGGGGGTACGAAACCTGGATGGGGACCAGTCGAGTGCAATTGGATGCGTCGGAGTTGATCGTGGATGAAATTATCTCGCTGATGGAATCATTGCACGACTGAACGGTGCAGGGTCGCGTTTGGCGGAGACACTGCGAACACGATTGGTATTGACCCTCTGAGACGGGGCGGTCGTGCTGCTTGTCCCCCATTGAAAGTGTTGATTTTTCGCTTTTTGCACCAGCGATCGTCGTTATCGTTTTGCAAGGGAGGCAGCTTTCGACGATATTCGTTCCTACATCATTGAGCGTTTCCCAAGATTATTTGCAGGATTGACCGTGAGCGAGACCATCGATTTTACAGATCGTGACGATATCGAAGGAGAAACAGAAGCTGCGCCGCCGGAATTGTATGCGGCGAACTTAGTGGAGTGGGCCATTGATCGTTATGCCAGTGATTTGTTCGTAAGTGATGCCGAACACTGCGTGGTGGTATCGGTACGACGATTGGGAAAAATCGAAGTGGTCCGTCGGCTAGCTCGCAACTACGGTCGCCGGTTGCAGGGGCACCTGCGCGTCTTGGCAGGCGCGGATGCGGGAGAAACGATTCGTCCCTCCGATGGCCGCGCTGTCATGCATATTCCCAGCGGCCGCGACATCGATATGCGACTGAGTTCTATTCCGACGTTGTTTGGACAAGACATCGCAATTCGGCTGTTTGATCCAGGCGATGGGTCCAGGTCCTTGGAAACGCTTGGCCTGGATCGTCATGAAATGAGCGCGGTGGACCATCTGTTAGATTTGTCGGCGGGGCTCGTGTTATTGACGGGTCCGACCGCGAGCGGCAAATCCAGCACGCTGTACGCAATGCTTGAGCGGATGAATGACGGGACCCGAAAAATTCATACGCTGGAGGATCCAATCGAGCATGCGCTGGAGAATGTGATTCAGACGCAGGTCAACTTGCGTGCCGGGCTGGACTTTGCAGATCTCTTGTCGGTTGTGCTTCGGCACAGTCCTGACGTCATTATGATTGGCGAAATTCGGGATGCACGCACTGCAGCGACGGCGGTTCGCGCCGGGGCGAGTGGTCAGTTGGTTTTGGCCACCGTTCATGCCAAATCGGCTGCCGAGGCGGTCGATTCGATGTTGCACTATCAAACCAACCCAAAATTCTTGGCCAGTGCGTTGATTGGCGTGATCAATCAGCGGCTGGTACGAAAACTTTGTTCGAATTGTCGTCAGCCTTTGGAATTGGATCAACCTGTGCCGATGCCCGAGCACATTGCCTATCGGCTCGATGGTCGCCAGCCCACGTTGTACAAGCCGGTGGGATGCCAAGAGTGTTTCAAAGACGGTTTTCAAGATCTGACTTGTATGCCAGAAATCATGGTCGTCAATCGAGAGCTTTCCGAGGCGATTTCGCACGGCGCGTCCTCTTACGAATTGGAAGCTCTGGCGCGGCAACATGGCATGCTGACGCTGGGCGACAGCGCGATGATCCGCGCACTATCGGGAGTTACGACGCCACAAGAAGCGAATCGTCAAGTGTTCAGCTCTGAACTGGCCGAACTCTCGGGCCTCTATCACTAACGGGTGGCGGCCCCACGATCGATCGCTACCCGAGTCTGCGCACGCATTGGTTGCGGCAAAATACGAGAATTTCCGCTCGCTGATCATTCACTGGGAACGTAATTGAGCGTGTAATAAGCTTCGGCGTGCAGCAGCGGCGTGTCGGTTGCGGAGCGAACACCATCCGCATGCAGTTCGTGAACGTGTCCCACTTGCAGGCCATCAACGTACAACCGTACGCTTTTTCGATCGGAGCCGGCGACTGCTCGTGTGATCGCCGGTGCGGTGTGGTCGACTTCGGGGCTGCCGTATGACGATTGGTAAATGTAGGTGTACGTGCTCAGTTCGTACGAGTCGGCGTTCTCCACCGACTTTTTGTCGACAGGTTTGGTAAACGTTAATTCAAACCCGTCTGGCATGGCACGCATCTCATGAATTTCAAAGGGAACCTTGCCGGTCCAATCAACGCGTTCGACAGCGAAAGGTTCTCTGCCACGCGATCCCCAGCCGCGGTTCGTTCCACCGACAAACAGTTTGCCGTTGGGTGTGAACTCCAAACCCAGCGATCCGCTGTCGAATCCTTCTAGGAATGGAAAGCAAGCACCTTGGTAATGACCGTTGACCTTTTCTAAGTAACATCGCATGACCGTGCTGTAGGACTGATCGGTCACGAACATTTGGTTTACAAACGGTCCAAATTTCCCACCGGTGGTATCACAGGCCACGCCGGCGGCCGACTTGCCCATTTTGTTGTACGGAAACAGGATGGCTGGAGGTTCGAATTTGGGCAGTCGCTCCGCTTCGGTCATGATCCGACTGCCGCTGGTTGGTTCGTCAGGTTGCTTGCCCATGAACGATTCGGCTAACGAATACCATTGCATCCCGCCGGGATGGCCAACGAACTTGCCATCGACCAGATGTTTCAGCGAGCATGTTCCATTCCACGGTCCCTGATTGTCCGTGTAAAACATGTCACCGAGGTGATTGGCACCGATTCCACCGGGTGACCGTACACCGCTGCAAGTGGGAATCAGTTTACCGTCGGCCGTGACTCGCACGCACCAGCCTCGATAGGGGACCTTGCTGGAAAAAGATCCGGTCAAACAGAGCACGACCCAAATGTCACCGTTCTTGTCAAATTTGGATCCAAACGCGTACTCGTGGTAATCACCTGAGATTTCCCAACCGTCGTTGACGATTTCGAAGTCGTCGGCCTGTCCATCGCCATCGGTATCGCGCATTCGTGTCACATCGGATCGCTGCGTTGTATAAAGCCATCCATCTCGCTGGGCCAGCGTCAGCGTTTCGTGCAATCCATGTGCAAACCGTTGGAACTGCGACGGGCTGACTGTCTTGGCAAAGGGATCGTGGATCATCCAGATCTCGCCGCGTCGCGAGCAGACCGCCATCTTGCCATCGGGCATCAACTGAAATCCGCTGGCTTCCAAAACCACGCCTTCAGGCGTTTGAAAGGTCGTAATGGGATAATAGTCAGCTTCGCTGGGCGTTTGCTGCGCATCGGCGGTCGCAACCATCGCGGTGGCCAAGAGGGCGATACAAAGAATCGGTTTCATGCTCTTCATCATTTCAGTGTGGCGGCGTTGTTTACCAGATGATTTCTTGGGTGATGGTCGTTGACCCGGCAATTGGAATCAAGACTTCGGAGGATCCATCTCGTTTGCGGATGATCGGTTTTGCGCCATCGGATTGGATGCGGATGGTGACGGTGTCGTCGACCAGAAAACCACCATCAGGCAGGGGCTGTACATTGCCTGCTGCAGCACGAAAGTAGACCGTGCCGGCGATGTCCACTCCTTCGATGGGCGTGACGATTAATTGACGGTCAAACGTGCCGCCCAGATCGCCGGCGACCGGGATCAATTTGTCTTGGACGTTAGCCACCACCGCGTTGTACCGAAAAGTGGGGCGGCCCTGTTTGTCCAACCGATATCCCAAGAAGCGATAGCCACGTTCTTTAGCAGACGTGGTGGGCCAGTTCGTTTCCAGATCTTCCAGCACCGCGATGGGGGATACCGATTCCCATTTGGTGACCCCGCCTCCGAGCGGACTTTGTGTGCCTTGTCCACGTCCGTCCCAATGTTTTGACGCGTCGATGAAACGGTCTTGCCAAATCAACGCGAGCGACATTTGGTTTGCGTCCCAGCACAAGTTGGCTTTCTCGGGATAGCCCACGGCAATGCCGCGTGGTGAGACGCCTTCGATAAAGTTTCGATAGAGGATCGGCCGGTCGATCGGTTTCAATTCCTTCATTCCACCGACGATGCCTTCGGGAACACCGCCGTCGGCACCCTTTTCCAGAAAGGCCCAGATCGCGGACAGTTGTTTGGATTGGTGGCCGTCGTAGATATTCATGACCGTACTTTTGCCTTCCGGGTATCCGGTGGGCATGCGTGTTCCGGGACGGTATTGCTGAGGGTTGGGTAGATAGCGGTGAAACCAGTCTTCACGAATTCGCTTGGTCATCGTATCGAGCGCGATCGCTTGGATACCGGACGATTTAAATTCGCCGTACGTGTGGCAACTGACGCAAGCGAGCCCCTTGGACCCGACCAACTGACGACCCAACGTCACGCGTTTTTTGGGCGTGTCAGCGATCGGTGTGATTTCCGCCTCGGTGCGTTGATCCAATGAGGCAAAGATTTTGGCAAGGTGGCCGGCGTTTTTCTCGCCGAATCTAGGCATATAGGTTTTCATGTACGGTCGGCTTTTGTCGCCCTTGCTGACCACGTGGTGAATCCAGTCCTCGCGAAGCTTGTCACCGACACCGTCCAGCGGTGGTGGCAGTCGACCTTCGTCTCCCATCTCGGGAATCGTACTTACGAAAACCGAATTGCGATCCGATTCGGATCCACCCAGGCCATCACGCTCGTGACAGGCGTAGCAGTTGAGTGTTTTCATGGTGTGGACCAACCGCGCGTCGGCTGTGAATGGTTCGGCCGGTTGCCCGGCACGCAGCGCCGCTGCGAGCGCGTCGGTTTGGACACTGGTGAGGTCGTAGTCGGGAGTCGACGTTGGCTCCGCTGACAAGCAACCTTTGGAAGCATCGCAATCGACCAGTGCCGGCGCGGTGAGCGACGATGACATCGGTTTGCCATCGTCATTACGAACATGACAGGCGGCGCACCCCAGTTGAGAAAACAGTTGACGCCCTTGTTGGGCGATTGCTTCGTTGTAGACGTACGAATCAGATTCGTCATCCGATGACGCAGGTTCCTGGTCAGTCGGCGTTGGCGAATCGACGGAGGTTGCTGACTGTGTCGCTACGGCCGATTCACGGTCCATGACGATCGCGTGATCAAGTCGACCGGGTTGAACACCCGGTCCGGCCCAGTCCAGCGTCAAAGATTCTTCACCGCCGCTTTCAAAATATTCCACGCGGATCGCATGAACTCCCTTCTTGAGTTTCAGCGTTTTTTCTTTGAAGGAATGCGGATGAACACCGTCGTTGTCGATGACTCGTTTACCCGCGATATACAGCATGCTACCGTCGTCCGAGCCCAGGCGAAAACTATACGAACCGGTCTTCGCGATGGGTAGAAAACCGTCAAATCGCAGGATCACATCGCTGTTTCGCTGGCCAACACTGATGTCGAGTCCGCGCGACACGCCGGTCTTGTCGGGTGTCATGCCGTCTAATTTGGGCATCTGACTGACGCCTTTGTAGTAGGCGGCGAATCGCATGTTCGGTTCTTCGGGCAAATGACGCTGATCGCCAAAGTCGATTGTGGTTGTATCACCGGTCAAATATTGGGCGATGTGTCGTACGTTCTCTTCCGCAAGATTCAATTGCGGCATCCGGCCGGATGGACGAACAGCTAATGGGTCTTTGAGAAACTGCTCCAGGCTGGCACGGCTGTACTTTTCCTCGATGCCGACGAGCGGAATTGACGTCGCTGCATTGACCTTTTTGTCGTTCCGCGCCAGATGGCAAGCGACGCAGCCCGATTCGTGAAAGAGCGTTGCACCCTTGATGGGGTCACCACTGTCACCGCTACTGACAATGGTGTCCTGACCAACCAGAAAATGAGTCAGTGCGATTGCAGCCTCGGTTCGTTGTAGGCTGCTCATTTCGGCTAACACATCTGGCATCGTAGTACCTGGTTTGACCGCGTGTGGATCGGCCAGGTACTTCATCATCCACTCGGGATGCACCCGTTCGCCGACCTTGTCCAAGTTGGGCGCTTTTTTTGGTTGGACCAAGCTAGCGAGTTGTTCGGGCGCGGCATGGCAGGCGACGCAATTCAACTCGCTCAGCAGGAGTCGGCCACCGTTGACGCCATCGCCGGCAGCGGAATGAAACCGTTCAAAGGCTGGGACGATGGGTCGTCGAGCTTCGGCCTGGAGGTCGCGCGGGCGCACCCAAATGTTTCGATAGCGAACGGGGTTGCCATGATCTTGCAAATAGATCGGTCCGTTTTCGGGACCTTCCTTGACCGGCGCGGCCGTTGTCGATTTGGGCAGCTCCACATCACGGTGAACGACAACACCATTGAGTTTGACGGTGATCCGCGCATTAGCGGTTTTTTTGCCGTTCGAATCGAAGCGAGCCGTCGTGAAGTCGACGTCGTATGTTTGCCATGTCAGTGGCGGCAAACACATGTTCAAATCGGGCGCGCGAATCGAATACAGGCCACCGGTTTCATTCATCTTGCCGTCGAGTCCGAACGAATCGAGTATTTGAGTCTCGTAGCGACCTTGATGGTACAGACCGCTATTGCCACGTCCTTGTCCGCGTGCACCGGGTGCGAACGGCGTTCGGAATTCCAGGTGGAGCGTGTAGTCACCGAATGTGTCGATGCTTGTACACCCTTGAACCAACAATCCGTCGTCAGTGATCTTCGCTCCGTCTTTCCAATGTTCATTTAGACTCTTCTGGCTTCCGTCGAACAGCACGACCGATCCGCTGGGAGGTTTGGCTCCAAGGGATGGGCTTTGACGATTGACTCGTTTGAAATTGCGCAGCAGCGTTTCCAAAGTAGCGTCGTCGACTTCGATGCTTTTTTTGTCTTTGCCATTCCAGCCGGCACCGGGCAAACCGTCTGTGTAGGTGACCACCTGAAATTCACCGTCACCCATCGCGATGACTTGCAGCCCGCGGGTCGTGTCGACGTACTCACCTTGCAAAGCAAAATCGGGATCCTCCATCGCTTGCTCGGGGGTGTCGTAAACCTGACCAAAGCAGGTTGCCGCAGTCGTGGTGATTATCCAAACAAGAAGTGCAGGTCGCATCGCATCGAGGGTGCTAAAGTGGGGCGGGGGCATCGGGCGAACAGAATGTCGTCGTGCCAATCGGGTAGGTAGATAGTGGGCAGTGCCAGGCGGCCTTCGAACAACCCGAGTGTTATTATGATCCAAGTTGGCTCGAATTGCACGGCCGGGTTTCATCGCTGACAGCGAAATGGTCCGGCAGTGCGGGCTACAATATCGCATCACCACTTGCTCGAACGCATGAAAGCCTATTGGAGAACTTGCCCATGAATCGTGGCTCGAACCGACACCGTTTCCGATCGATCGGCATGACCGCCGTGCTCTATTGGGCGCTCGTTGCTGGGACCGCCGGCGTGGCCGCCGAGACGGCCGCCGAGATGAAGATCGATTTACGAGAATCCGCAGGGGAGGTCATTGTCACTGCCGATGGAAAACCATTCACCCAATACGTCTACGCGGGCCATGCGAAACCCATTTTGTATCCGGTCATCGGTCCGCACGGTGTACCGATGACCCGCAATTATCCGATGGTCGATGGCGTTGATAACGAAGCCAGTGACCACCCGCATCACAAATCAATTTGGTACACCCATGACGACGTCAACGGAGTCAAGTTTTGGGCCGAGTATGACAAGAACAATCAAGCGGTATTCGGAAAGATCGTGCAGACGAATCTAAAGCTGCAAGAAAATGAAATCCACTGCGAAAACCAATGGCGGTCGCCCGACGGAGAGGTGGTCTGTAGCGACTCACGCGTGATCGGATTTGGGGCGTCCCCGACGCACAGAATTATCGACTTTGCGATCACCTTACGGGCGACTCACGGCGACGCGGTCTTTGGTGATACCAAGGAAGGATCGATGGGGATCCGGACACATCCCCTGTTGCGATTACAGGACGATAAGAAACGTGGTAACCATACGGCCAAGGGACAGGCCGTCAACAGTGAAGGTGTCGAGGGGAAAGCGATGTGGGGCAAGCGTGCAAAATGGGTCGATTATTGGGCACCCATCGATGGGCATACGGTGGGAATTGCCATCATGGATCATCCCAGTAATCCGCGGCATCCGACGTGGTGGCACGCCCGATATTACGGGTTGATCGCTGCGAATCCATTCGGCATTCACGACTTTGAAAAGAAACCGGCAGGTACCGGCGATATGACGATCAAGGCAGGCGAGAGTATTACCTTTCGCTATCGGTTCCTGTTGCACAGCGGGGACGTTCACGAAGCAAACGTGGCACAACAATATGACGAATTTGCGAAGTAATCGTTCGCGCCGCGTGTTTGGTGGGACCCGATAAGTTTTTGATCACAAACAGGAGTTCGCTCGATGAGCCAGATATGCTGATTTTTGATGCTCACCTTGATCTGAGTTTGAACGCGATCGAGTACAACCGTGATTTGCGGATGTCGATCGACGACTTGCGCCGCGCTGAACAAGGGATGGACGATTTGGCTGGCCGCGCGCGGGGGACGGTTTCGTTTCCCGAGATGCGCAAAGCGGGCATTGGTCTTTGCGTTGCAACACAGTTGGCCGGATGCATGAAACCGGCTGCCCCGGTGGGTGCTTGGAACTCGCCGGAACAGGCGTGGGCGATGACGCAGGGTCAATTAGCTTGGTACCGAGCGATGGAATCCGATGGGCAGTTACGGCAAATTTGCGATTCACTGGCACTGCAGGAACACTTGGCTTTATGGCAGGCAAACCCTGATTCGGCACCCATTGGTTACATGTTGAGTCTGGAGGGGGCCGATTCGATTCGAACGTTGTCGGATTTAGAACATTCTTACGAGCAAGGTCTGCGAGCGATGGGCCCGGCCCACTACGGTGTTGGTCGTTACGCATTAGGTCACGACTGCGATGGCCCGTTGTCGTTGGCCGGCCAAGATTTGATCCGACAGATGGATCGTTTGAATCTGATTTTGGACGCGACGCATTTGTGCGAGCAAACGTTTTGGCAAGTGTTGGAGATATACCAAGGACCGATTTGGGCAAGTCATCACAATTGCCGATCGATTGCCGATGATCCTCGGCAATTGACGGATCAGCAGATCAAAGCCCTGGCTCGCCGGGGCGCGGTGATTGGAGTGGCGTTGGATGTGTGGATGGTCGCACCGGGGTGGGTTCGTGGAAAAACAACCCACCCCACTCCAGGCGGTGACTTGAATGGTTTAGCCGACCACGTCGACCACATGTGTCAGTTGTTAGGGACAACCAAGCACACCGGGATTGGGACCGATCTGGATGGTGGTTTTGGCACCGAACAAACACCAAGCGATTTGGACACAATTGCCGATTTGCAACGACTGTTCGAGATCCTGCGTGGTCGCGGATACAGCGACGAAGACATCGAGCGGATCAGTCATCGCAATTTCATTGATTTTCTCATCCGAGCCTGGTCTTAATTCGTGAACAACCCCATAGACTGGATCGAAGTCACCAATCTCCAGCAGATTGATTCGCCCGGACTGATCGTCGATTTCGACCGGGTCGAACGCAATATTGCTCGGATGGTCGCGATGGTCGACGGCAATGCGGATCGCCTGCGACCACACGTGAAAACACATAAGATGCCCGACGTGATCCAAATGCAGTTGGATGCCGGGATCAAGCGTTTCAAAGTGGCGACGTTGGCCGAAGCGGAGATGGTGGCGATAGCGGGCGGAACGGACATCCTGCTGGCGCATCAGGTGGTCGGCCCCAAGGTCGACCGCCTGTATCGTTTGGTCCAAGCTCATCGCGAAGCCTCGTTTGCAGCGATCGTGGATGATCCGGATATCGCAACGGCGATCGCAAATCAATTCAGCAGCGACGCTCTACCGCTGCGATTGTACGTCGATGTAGATTGTGGGATGCAGCGAACGGGTATCCGGCTGGGG
>JABDKS010000417.1 GCA_013002105.1 Pirellulaceae bacterium
TTCGACAATCACGGTGGCGCTGATATCGTCGACATTCTTGTCGGTGATCACGCCGCCCAGCGCAGCGGGAATCAAAATATTAGCATCGTCCAGCGTCAACAAAGCGTCGCGATGCAATAGCTCGCAATTCGTGTAGCCTTCCAACAACCCAAACTCGTGATGATTGCGGTGACGGAAGACTTCGTTGATGTCCAGCCCGCCTTTGCGATAGTACGTCCCGGTGGTATCACTGACGGCCAGAATCGGGAACTGAGCCTCACTTAGAAATTTCGCCGCATGCGATCCCACGTTACCAAAACCCTGGATGACCACGTTCGTGCTTTCCGGCTTCATGCCCAATCGTCTGGCCAGTTTGAATGTCAGGGTGCCCACGCCCCTGCCGGTCGCCTCTTCACGCCCCTTGGCCCCGTACTCTTCGACCGGCTTGCCGGTGATCACGGCGGGATTGAATCCATGGTACTTTTCCCACTGATTGCGAAACCAAGCCATCACTTGATGATCGGTACCCATATCGGGTGCGGCAATGTCATTGTCGGGGCCAACGATGTCGTGAATTTGATCGACGAACGCGCGCGTTAACCGCTCGACTTCGCGTTTGGAAAGCTCGCGAGGATTCACACCAATCCCACCTTTGGCACCACCATAGGGCAAATCCACCACTGCGGTCTTCCACGTCATTAAACTCGCGAGTGCTCGGACCTCATCCAAATCCACTTCAGGGTGATACCGCAATCCGCCCTTCATCGGACCGCGGCTATTGTCGTGTTGAACTCGGAACCCAACGTAGTTCGCCAACGAGCCATCATCACGCTCGATCGATACCTGCACCTGAACCTCGCGCTGAGGCATCAACAATGCCTCTCGGAAAGCAGGTGCCAGATCCAAATGTCCGGCCGCGACGTCAAAGAAGGCTTGGGTTGCTTCAAAAGCTCGCATCAGCGATTCCGCTATTGAAAAAAGGGGGGATTCAGTCGGCGTAAGGATACCACGTGCCGCGAGATTCCGAATCGGGCCGTCAAGTCAGACGACAATCCTTGGCGATGGACGACCCAATAGCGGTCACAATGCATTGCGGCTTTGCGTTCGCTCAGGCACGGCGATGGGCATCGGTTTGCGTCAGCACGCGTCTAGCGGCGTCGACCCAACACTTCACCGCATCGATGGTGACCGCCGCTTGGCCTCGCGAGTACCGCCGCCCGGCGGACGTCAATGCATACCGGAGCACTTCGCTGTGGATCAGTCTCGCATCGGACAACGCAATTTGGTTGACCGTGCAAAAGCCGGCACCAGACAACAACTGCACGTCAACTTCACGCAACGCGCCGATCTGGCACATCAACGACGACTGAACCTGCCACCGTGCAATCATCTCCCGATCAATCCAGTAGGTGTGCAGTCGATTGGCCACCGACGACGGATCAGCCGACACGAATTCGCTGACCGTTCGTATCCCAAGGCCGTAAAGTTTGTTAGCAGTTACGTCGCTGATCGACGGTGCACTGTAAATGGGATGCTCACCGGCAAGTCGTGTTGATGCTGGCAGATGTGTGGCAAACGGCAAAATGGTGGGTCCGCTAGCAGCGTCACCCGCAGCGGCATGTGTTGGCGTGTCGACTTGGTACGTTGACTCAGTCCCTGTCGCCGACTGCAACTCGGTCGGGGCATCGGGTATTTGCCCATCTTGATTCTCTGGAGGCTGAGGTTGCAGCCTTGCAAGCTTCGCCGCTGCACGCCGATCGCGATCAGCGCGATAAAGCTGCTCACTCTTATAAACTTCGATCACGCGTTGTTTGATGTCAACTTCGGCGGGCAAGTGTTCGACCAACCGACCCGTGCTGCGGTACTCGTGAGCCAAAGCACTAATTTTTCGCTGCTCCCGTTTGGATTCGGCATGGGCGCGCCAGAGTCGAAACGGACTTCGTAGCAACGCCAGCGCGGTTGGCTGCGCGTAGCGGGCCATTGGAAGCGGGTGTCGCATTACCGATTCGACGTCTGCCGCGGCCCGTTCGATCACTCGGGCCCAACCGGTAATCGCCAGTCCAAACAGTTCTGCCAGGGCAACGCGTGACGGTCCGTCCAATCCGGCCGGTGGATCTTCGATGCCCTCGTCAAAACGATACGAATTGACAAGCAACGCGAACTTTTGGTGGGCATATCGCGCGCCGTGCAACATCGCAGTTCCCAACCAATCCGGACCGTCGCCCAATTGAAAGACGATTCGCAAGTCATCGTCAATCCAACGCTGACGAATCTCGTCATACGACTGATACACGCTTCGTTCCAGCGGTCGGTGCACCAGCGCCTCACGTTTGGTCTGCCCGGTATGCAATGGATGCATCGGATCGGTGAAGTAGTGGCTCAAGATGCCGGCCGCCTGCGCAGCGTCCGCGAAACGTCCCTGCATCAGTCGACGCTGCATCCGGTTGTACCACTGATGGGCAACCCGGGGAGCTCCGCCCCAGTAACCGTCTTCGACATGTATGATGTGATTCTGAAAATCGCGCATTCGCCGATCAGGATCGGTCGCACCCGCCAGATACTGATGGTGGTACCGCAGCAACCAACTAGCCAGGCGTTTTCCCGCGTCCGTTTGCACCAACTCGATCGCATCGATTGCAAAGAGATGATGCGTGCTACGGCAATGTGTGCGGCGCAAGATCGAGTGCAATGCATTCATTGGATCAACAGATGGCAGATCGGCAAAAGTCCCTTCCTTGGGAGTGTCGCGATTGCCTGCCAGAGAGGGCAAGATGAATCGGGCAAAAACTGCCTGCGGGTACCACACATCAGCCCACTAGGTTTTGCCGACTCGAATGCAAATCGAGCCGCTGGCGACAAACCCTGGCCTCCACGTTGACTACCGCGGTTTGGCTCGCACAATCGCCTGTGTTTGAGCCGCCAAACGATAGGTCTCCTCCGAATGAGGATCTGGAGCCACGCGTGTGAAGTAATCGTCGTCGATTCCCAACAGTCGACGACGTTGCTGTGAAACTCCCGGGTCGACATCCAAAAAACTATCGGCCATTTCGTAGTCGCGATCCCACAACACAGCATCCGTCAAACTTTCGATCAAATACTCCCATTGCCCGATATCGCGATTGGTCTCGCTGGGCATGGAAATTTCACCGGGCAGCGGTTCTGAATCGAAGCCGACTTTGGGCTCATGCACACTGCGAAAGACCGCTTTGTGAGCGGCCAGGACCAACTGACGCCAAGTCACATTGGCGTCCGGGTCGTCCGATGATTCGGCGGGACCCTCGGGAAACAAATCGATCTCGATTGCCACTTGATCACGCACCTCGACAAAGATCGCGGCAACGGTCGCTTCTACATGAGCCGACACGGGTAACGTTGATTCGGTCACCGTCAGTAAGTGTTCGGTCACATCGTGCAACAATGCGATCCGCTGCGACGGTGTCAAATGATCGTAGACCGAAATCCCCGTCTCGCATTCACTTGCGACATGAGGCTCGTCATCGTCCAACACATCACCGTCTAACGCATCGTCGACAATGTGTGTGATCAACGCGTCGATCATTGCATCGACAGCGTGACAGATCAGTTCGGCTTCTGCACCGCCCAACGTGCGGTCCCCTCGGCTCGTTTGCCACATGCAGCTGACTCCCTGCTGTAGCGCCGTAAGCAAATGACGTGCACACGGTGCAAAATGATAATGTCGGCAGACAATAAGTTCGCCGTATCATAGTCACCGTCGCGTACCGATGGGTCGCTGACCGCTATTTTTTTGCCCCGTCGGACGTTGGTAAATCAATCCGCCCTTGTCGCATTTAACAAGGCGTGTGCACACGGTGTTTCAGCCACCGCAGCGAATCAGCCATTCCTCGCGCGGAGTGTGAATGAAATCGCGAATGAAAACGCGAAAAAAAACTTCGCCTGCATCGCGAAAAACATACTGTTGGCTATGCCGCAAAGGGGACGGTATCGCCCGATCGATGGGTGGACGCACCACGGTGACCTGATCGAACGCGCGGTCGTTGACGTGCCGACGATGCCGCCTCGCTGGCCTGCGTCAAATGCACATCCATTTGAGGGAATGGGATCGAAATGTTTGCGGCGTCCAACTGATCTTTGACTTCGCCAACCAAGGCTTCATGCATCGCCCAGTAATCGCCCGCAGCAACCCACATACGAATTTTCCACTCGACCGCGCTGTCGCCCAGGTTACTCAGAATAACGGCAGCGCCGCGACCGGTCCCCGGGATCGTCTGTTGGACAAATTGGTCCACCGCCGATTGCAATGCGTGCCGCGTCGATCGCAAGTCAGCGTTGTAATCGACACCCACGATGACTTCGACGCGACGGTGGGGATGGTAGCTTACATTTTCGATCGTGCCGCCGGCGATGGCGCTATTGGGGACAATGATACGTCGATTATCAGGTGTGTCCAAAACGGTCGTAAACAAATCGATCTCGTCGACTTTGCCAACGACGCCCGCCGCGTTGACGACGTCGCCCACTTTGAAAGGACGAAACACCATCAGCAAAATGCCAGCCGCAAAATTACTCAGCGTTCCTTGGAACGCCAAACCAATCGCGAAACCCATCGCCGCCAAGATCGCGGCCACACCGCTCATCTGAACGCCAATTTGATTCATCACCAGCGCCGTTACACCCAGCATGACGCCATAAAAGATCACGCGGTCCAGGAATTTGCCCAGCGTCTCGTCGACCCGTCGACACACCGGACGACTGGCGATTTTGGACAAGTACTTCGCAGCCAAATATCCCGCAAACAGAACGCCCAACGCGATCGCGCCGGGCAGGATGTAATTGGTCGCAAACTCCAATAACACCGTGTGGTCGCCGGCAATCAATCGGTCCATCGACTCGCGAGCGGTCTCGTGACCGTCGTTGATGGTTTTTTCCAGGCTCGCTTGAGACGCGATGGGGGTGGTTTCACTGGTCACCGGCGGTTCCTTCCTTGGATTCAATGCGGTGTCGAAAAGAGGCTCGCGTTGCGGATCCGCGATCGCCCTTCTCTCCTATAGGAGACCGCCCCTACCGCGTAAAGATAAATGCCCGAGAAACCCAAATCTGCTAGCAACTGCCATCCCGCTCGCTAGTCCTGCAAGACGGGCAAAGCCCCCTGATGCACGACTTGATCGCTGTCAGCATCGGGATCGCGGTAGTTGGCACTTTCAAAATTCCTGGTGTAGGTGCCAAAGTCATTGAAGGCGTATTTCTTGGCCCAACGATAGACAAAACTCCGCTCGGGAATCTCATCACCGGGCTGGTACTGGCTTCGCCGCGGTGAGACGTTTTCCAATTCCTTGATCACGGCACCACGAACCGTTGTGTCACGTGCGTTGTGTTTCTGTGCCAGTTCGATCAACAGATCGGGTCGCTCCATGATCACACACCCCCGTGTGTTCTGGGCCGTCAACTCGCGGAAATCGCGTAAGAATTCAGAGTTGTTGAACGTATCGGCTAGCGGACGTTCATCATGAATCGATTCGGTGGCTAATTGAATCACCGGACATGGTTCGATGTCTCCCCAAGGACCCACATGATGCGTGAACCCGGTGACCGCCGGGCAAAGCGCATTGCCCGCGTCGTCGTGATAAGCATCGATCACCACGATCGGCTTGGTCGCCCGCGTGTCTACCACGAACTGCCGCACACGTCGCTGTTCATCACTGGAAAGTGCTAGTTGTTGGTTGGGCTCGGGACCCACCGGACGATAAATGTGAAACCAACAATACATCACGCCCATTTCGATCAAACGATCGACCCAACGCTCGTTGACCAAATCATCGATGTTGGATTTACAAACGCTCGTGCAAACCCCGACCAACAAATTGTGCTTCAGCGCTGTCTCCAATCCCTTCATCGTTTGGTTCAGCACGCCGCCGCGTCCGCGACGAGTATCGCTGATGATCTCGGACCCTTCGACGCTAATCAACGGCGTCACATTGCCATACTCACGCAGTTTTGCTGCTACTTCGTCGGTAATGAAATGTCCGTTCGTGAAAACCTGAAAGTAGACGTCGCGATTGTGTTCAAAGATCTTCAATAGATCTTTGTGCATGAACGGCTCGCCGCCCAAGATGCCAAAGAAACTATTTCCCATCGCTTTGGCTTGTTGGATCGTCTTGTTCGCCGCTTCCAATTCAATACGATGCTGTTTCTCGGCCACATCGACCCAACAACCTTGGCAGCGCAAATTGCAACTGTTGATAACGGACAGATACAAGAACGGCGGAAAGAATTCACCCTTCTTCAGACGCCGCTTGTGCTTGTGCACGCTCAGCAAACCCTTGACGCCCAACATCCAAATCGCCTTGGCCAACAATCGCTTGTCAGTTTCGACCAAAAATCGGCGGGCTAAACGAAAGTACATCAGCAATGGGCTCTCAGGGCAAAGAAAGGTTTGTCGGCGAATTGGCGACGATCACAGCGCATTATGGACCGAAACGAGATCGCCTGCAGTGGCCGTGGGGCCGGTTCCACCAAAGTATCACGCTGGCGATCACACTGGCCGATCCCACTGGCGATCACGCTGGCGATCCCACGGACCGGGGAATTGGCGATGCTCAGGTGCATTATGGACCGGAATGCGTTTACCTGCACGATAGGCTTTGCGAAACATGATTCTGCCCCATGTTTGACATTTTGCCAGCCACTTCCGGCCGCGTTTTGGCGTCCAAAGCACGGTGGAAGCCACAATTGGGTGCGTGGTGAGCCGATTTTCAGCGATTTACGGTGGTATCTGCCATCCAATCCGTCGAGAATCCATTGCGAATTCTTTTTGTGACTCGTAGGCCTCTTCCGTGTATCGCTCCCCCCGTCACCGACCCGGTCGCCATCGATCCAGTTTCCGCCGTACCTGTCTGGAAACGCTCGAAGCACGCCGACTCCTGGCAGTCGATGCACTGCCGGTCTTCGAAGGCTATGCCAACGAGTTTACCGTTCGCCAAGATGAACCTGCACCGGTCGCACTTGGGATTCGTACTTCGCCGTTGGGCGGACCGTTTCGTGGTGATCAGATTCCCGTTAGCGTGATCGACTCGGGCAACGGCAGCGTGGACTTCGGTCGCGACTTTGCCCGCCAAGTGCTGTATCAACCCGAGCCAGGTTTTGTCGGCGTCGACATCATTACGCTCGGCTACACGTCGCCGGTCGAGTTCAACGCCGCCGAATCGGGGGAGTCGATTCCGCCGGCCGAGCAAGTTCGTATCGCCGTCAATGTGGTCCCCCCGCTGCTCGCCATTGATGATTGGTTCGCGGTTGCCCAAGATTCCACCGAGCAAATCGAATTGGATGTGCTGGCCAATGACATCCAGAATGCGAACTACATCGGCGATCGTGCCCTGCTGAGCTTGCGGGATGTTCAAACAACGGGCGATGGAACGGTCACGTTAAACGCGACATCGGACCATTTGGTCTACACACCGGCCGCCAACTTTGCCGGTGTCGAAACAATTTCCTATACGGCGGTGGACGAGGATGGCTACACCACAGACGCAACCGTCCAAGTCCGAGTTTATGATCAGCCGATTGACACACTCTGGCCCGAACAGTTGCAACAACAATTGGTCCAGGCCGCTGCACAACACCACCAGTACTCCTTTGGCCGCGGTGCCTCGCAAGATGATTGGTATCGTGTGTACACCGAAACCGGCGTGCTGGACGACACGACCACGCCCGTCGCAACGCCCACCACCGACAGCGATACATCATCCACCAATAATCAGATCGCCGAAGTCGACGAATCGGATCGAATCAAGACGGACGGAGAATTCTTGTATGTCTTGTCGTCGCCCGATCAAGACAACTGGATGGGCTGGGATATTTTTCCCGTCATCTCGTTACCCAGGGCCGCAGACGTCGCGACACTGCAAGAGGGACAGCCGCAAGCAGAACAACCGCAAGCAGAAAACATGCTTTCGGTGATCGATATTCGCCGACCCGACACTCCCACAATCGTATCGCGACAAATTCTTTCCGACCGAGTCTTGTCACTCGACCTCGCCGGTGACCGCCTGACAGTGATGTCGCAGCGCGACAACCAGACGGTAGTCACAGTCCTGGACGTTACCGACGCAACAGATATCCAGACCGTGTCCACCACCGTCGTCGACGGTTCATTCCATCAGGCCCGTCGCGTCGACCAGTCATTGTACGTCTTTACGAATGAATCTCGATTCACGGCGCCCAACCTACTGACGCAAGTGATCAACGATGGCGAGTTTTCGTTCTACGAAACGGGTCGAGACTACCTCGATCGCGTCGCCGACTCGCTGGTCGATTCCATTTTGCCATCGCAAGAAGTCTTTGATTCCAACGGCGATCCGGTCGATACGAATCTGTTGGTCCTCGATCCGTTGGAAATCGGCGTCGCCGATGGACAGCGGATGAACATCATCACATTTGATACGTCCAGCGATGTCGGTGGTGCGGTGGATTGGGATGTCCACAATGGCGGGACGACCGTTCTGGTGACACCCGATTCCATTTACCTGACCCAAACCCACTACAACTCGATCTGGCGATTCGATGACGACTTGGAAGTGTTTGATTCCATTCCCGTCGAGCCAACCATCACCACCGAGATCGATCGGTTCTCGATTGCACCCGACGGCACAATCGACCCGTCCGCCAATGGCGTCGTGCCCGGAACGCTCAAGAACAGTTTTTCGCTTGACGAACACGATGGGCTGTTGCGGATCGCCACCGAGAATTCGTGGCGTGTCGATCCAGACGACGTCTTCGGCAGCAACGTGTACGTTCTGCAGCAGACCGACGGCGTCTTACAAACGATTGGCGGTGTAACCGGCCTGGCACCGGGCGAGAGCATTTATGCGGTTCGCTTTGCAGGAGATCGCGGCTATGTCGTGACATTCCGACGCGTGGATCCCCTGTTCGTGCTCGATTTATCGCAGCCCACCAACCCGCAAGTGATGGGTGAATTGAAGATCTCTGGGTACTCGCAGTACTTGCATATCATCAGTGCCGATCATGTGCTGGGTGTTGGGCGCGATGCCGATCCCGAAACGGGCATGTACGAAGGCCTGACGGTTTCGCTGTTCAACGTCAGCGATCCAGCCAATCCGACGCTCCAGGATCGCTATCTGTTCGAAGGCGGTCGCAGCACGTTCTCGCCGTTTGCCGAAGACAATCCGTGGGATGTGGTTGACCATCACGCGATCAGTTTCTTCCCCGCCCAGGGCGTCTTGGCCCTACCCTTTTACACGCGTGACCATTCCCAGGACGATCCTCGTATCCAAAACGCATTTGAGTCGGCCGAACGATCCGCCGTGCGTACCTTTCGAATCGATCCCGATGATGGAATCTCCGTGATCGATACGATTGCATTTGAATCCCGGGCCGACCGAACGCTCCGCGTCAGCGACCATCTGTATTCGCTTAGCGACGAAGAGTTAAAAGTGACTCACCTGCTGCAACCCGATGGCATCGTCGCGTCTTTGCAGTTCGAGCGGCAAGGCGCTGACGACTTTGCCGACACACCCGTTGGCCAGAGCATCACCTTGGATGTAACCAAAAATGACGGCATTGATCTCGATACGACCGTCGAAATTCTGGCGGCATCGGTCGTCCAGGGCGAAGGTGATGTTCAAATCGTTGACAACCAACTGCGATTTACGCCCGTCAATCAACGGCTGACACCCCAACGCGTGCGTTATACCGCGCGCGACGCGGCAGGCACACTGATTGATGCCATCGCAACCATCGATCCCGATCTGATTTGGCAAAACCTGATTGATTCCTCCGACGTCAACGGTGATGGCCACATCACTCCGCGCGATATCGTCAACGTCATCAACGCGTTGATCGATCACGGTGCCAACGATACCGAAACCATCGAAGGTCTGATCGGCGATGCCGCCAATCGGCTGCACATGTATGTCGATGCCAATGGCGACAACACCCTCTCGCCGGCGGATATTTTGCACGTCATCAGCCGACTGTCTGACCTCTACTACGGCAACGCAACCGATCCGGTATCTTTTGATCTCAACGAACCCTTCGGCGTCCATTACCAGGAGATCGCGCAGTTGAATTCGGATGATTTGCAACTGGAGGTCACCGCCGTCCTGGAAGATTCTCGTTGCGCGGTCGATGTGGTCTGTGTCTGGGAGGGACAAGTGCGACTGGAATTAACAGTGACCCAAGACGACGTTGTGTCCACGCACGAATTAACATGGCGAGCAGGTCAATCCACCAATGTGGTCGTCAATGACTTCATCATTGAATTTCTCGATGTCATCCCCCAAGCCGTCAGCGATCAGGTGATCGCACTGGACGACTACTTCTTTACGTTGCGAGTCGGCGTCGAATAAGCATCCGCGACGCGCTCATACAGCCGGCTGTTTTCGCCAAACATTAGGGCCAACAGTCAGACCGCTACTTCCGCCCTGGTTTGCCAGTTCACCAGCGCCTTCTCGATAGCTTCGTGAACCTCCGTCAGCGGAATTCCAGCGTTGATGATCTTGCTGCTGTCCAGCACGCAACTCGATCGTGGTGTCTTTGCTGTCGTCCGCATGAATTCAGCCTCGTCGGCAAAGAAGTCAAATTGTTTATCTGATCGAAGATGCTTTTGAATCAAATCGCACACTTCCCGCGTGGTGACGACTCCCGGGTTGGTCACGTTGTAAATCCCAAACGGAATGCGCTCCCGCCAGGATCGCAGACAGGCTTTAACAGATTCATCCAATTGTGAAATCGAATTTGTGGCCTCTAACAACCGCTCGTACCGCATTAATTTAGATAGATAATTTCGCTTCGAATCGATGTGATTAAATGGAAGACGCAATCGCCAGAGAAAAGTTCTTTCAGCTCCTTCCAAACATTCTTCGCCCAGCGCTTTGCTGCCGGAATAAAAACTTGACGGCGGACATCGGAATGAAAAATTAGGCCGATCCGTTTCAGTGAACCCACTGCCATCGGAATGGCTTCCCTTGTAGATGCACCCCGTGGATATGTGCCCCCAAGGTAGATCACATTCCTCGCAAGCATCGCGGATCGCCGCCGGCATCACAGCGTTGCCAGACAAACATTTGCCTTTGTGCTTTTCGCATTCGTCGACTGTCGGATCACCCGTATAACCGGCTGCATTGATCAAGAACGTCGCATTACTGTCACGAATCAAGCTGATCAGCCGACCTCGATTGGTACAGTCACATTCTTTTCGCGAAATACTCTGATACTCGGCAACCGTGCTATCCAAATGGCGGCGAAATGCTGAACCAATAAATCCGCGACCGCCAAGTAATAGAATCATTGGTTGATGTCTCTTTCGCACGGGGCATCTCAATGAATGCGTCCGGATCTTGAAGGGATGCAAATCCAAATTGGTAGGGCGTAGCGTTTTGCGGTAGTGACCTTTGTCGGTCAATTCCCGTGATGTCCAACTCCTTCTCGACGAGGCGACGCAGCCTGACCTCTAAGTTTCCCACACA
>JABDKS010000433.1 GCA_013002105.1 Pirellulaceae bacterium
GGCCAGGACCTGTCCTGGCACAGCTGCGCCAGGACAGGTCCTGGCCTACGAGAAAACTAAAATTGCTCTTGCGAAAGCATTTTTCGGAATGTCGCAGTCTACAGCGCGCGAGGAAATGGGATCCGAACGCTGTGGTTTCCCTGCCGATAGTCGCCCAATGGCTGATGAAAAGTGGCGCTGTCCAGCTCGCAGAAAAGCCATGTCGAACGCTAACACGAAACGCGTCCAACGTGTTGATCCGCGGCGGCAATTCCCCCGACCAGCGTGATAATTATTCAACGGTTGAAGTACCGGGGTTGACCAAAGAAATGAGGTCAGAATCCGATCGTGTGGAGCAGACATACTGAGGATCGAGCAAACTCTCGAAGAACCGCCCAGCATTTACCAGCTTGACGAAGAACTAAGTCCAGGTCAGACCGTCTGGAAGTTGATTCAGGTTGCTGGGTTCGCCGCGGGTGACGACCAACATGTCTTCGATTCGGACTCCGCCGCAGGAGCGTCCGTAGAGTCCGGGTTCGACTGTGAAAACTTCGCCTTCGAGTACTGCACCTCCACCGTGATCCAAAAGGATCGGTTCGTGCAGATCCAAGCCGATGCCGTGACCGGTTCCGTGTTGGATTGAGGGTTCATCTGTGATCTCGCCACGCGAGACGGGGTAGCCGGCTTGGATCAAAACGTCTTCGCCCGCTTGATGAACGTCCCCAGCCAGTGTGCCGGCGGTTAGCCGAGCGGTCGAAGCCGCTTTGGCTGCGAGGACCGCGGCGTGCATCTTTTTGACGATATCGTTTGGTTGGCCGTGTACGACCGTTCGTGTGCAATCACCCCAGTAACGACTTGATTCGTCACGCGGAAACAGATCTACCACGACGGGGACGCCAGTAACCAGTGGGCCGGTACCACTATGGTGACAATCGGCAACGTGCGGTGCGGTCGCGACGATCGCACCATGTCCCATGGTGAAACCGCGTTGAAGAAACCCGATTGCAGCCATCGACTTTACCCGCTGGCTCGTCAGGGTATCGCCATCGTGTTGCAGCGTTCCGTCTGCTGCGGCAGAACTGTTCGCGATGGTTTCGCAAATTTGACGCATCACATCCTCGGTCACCGATTGTGCACGCGTCAGTTTTTCGATCTCTTCGTCGCTCTTGGAGCGGCGGTCCAATACACCCAGTTGGTCGTTGTACTTGACTGTAAGCCCTGCTTTTTGCAGGTGCCAAGCGAAGATGTACGGCAGCGATCGGTCGCCTTGGACATCGCGGACACCGGCGTCGATTAAAAACTGAGCGACCGCTTGCGCGGTTGCGGTTTCGCGGTCAGCGCTCAGACCGCCGGCGGGCGGGTGTTCGGCGGGACAGGTGACCAAGTCCGCAGAACTGTTGGCGCGGACGCGGTCCATTTCCAGGTCACGAACCAGGGCGATCTTTTTGTCTCGGATTTCGATCCACGCTCCCGGATCGCCCAGGGGAACTTGCAGGCGACGAAAAAGCGAAGCATTCGATTCGGCGATACCGGCCAGGACAGTTGCAGTCATGAGAATCGTTGGGACGAACGAGGATTGATGGTAGTCAAAGTTGGTGTCGTGGCGTGTGACAATCAATGGGTGGAGATGCAGGGTTCACGACACTCAATTCACGACGTTAAAAAAACAGGATTAAATTCCGGGAATGAATTTGGCAAACAGCATCGTGAAGCCCAACGCGCAAACGCCCATCGACGTGCTCATCGCCGGCAACGTCTTGAGTCCTTCGGCTTCGGTCATTCCGCTCATTCGTGTGATCACCCAAAATGCGCTGTCGGTCATCCAGGAGACCGGTTTACTGCCTGCACCGATTGCCATGCACAGATAGACGGGATGAAACGGCAGACCCTCGGCGTGCGCAAATCCTTGTAAGACGCCTGCGGCCGTGATCATTGCGACCGTCGCGGAACCTTGCAAAGTGCGAATCGACGCGGTGACGGCGAATGCGAGTGGCAGTAGCATCAATCCGGGGACACCGTCGGCCATCTGACCCACCGCTGCAGCAATGCCAGCTTGACGCAACATCGCACCGAAGGCTCCGCCGGCAGCCGTGATCAAAATAATACTGCCGGCTGCGTTGAGCGAACGGCTGATCAAGGTTTTACGTTTCGCTTTGGAGCAGTAACGCATGAGTGTCATGGCGAAGACGACTCCAAATGCGATCGCGATGTTTTTGTCGCCCATCATTCGAAAGAACCGTGTCACGGTCGTCGATTCCACGGAATCGGATTTGACAAGGTACGCCAAAATGGAGCCGATGGTGATCAAGACGACAGGAACAACGATCGGCAGTATGGATGCCACGAACGTGGGTCCGGTTGCATCAGCATCGACTTGATCAGCGCGGCTGACGTCTTTCGTCTCGAGTGTATCGGTTGGCGGCGGTGTTGTTTTTGCACCGGGGTCGAGTCGGTCGACATTGGTCGCATCGATGGGCTCGCCGTCATCATCAAATCGCAGTGGAACATCGACAAAATGGTTGATCACACGAGCGGCCATCAGAGCCAGCACACTACTGCATCCGCCAATCGAGAGACCGGCCAGCATCATCACGCCGATGTCGACTCCGATAATTTCGGCGACTTGCAAAGGCCCCGGCGTTGGTGGCACCAACGAGTGCGCGATTGAGCCCCCGGCAAGGATTGCCATTAGAAAGAGTACATAGTTTTTGCCGACTCTCTGGCGAAGCGATCGCGCCAGCGGAACCATCAGATAAAAGACCGTATCGAAAAAGACGGGGATACCGATCACGAAAGAACTGACCGCCAACGCCTCAGGCGCGCGTTTTGGACCGGTCAATTTCAACATTCGGTCGACAATTGTCGCTGCCGCTCCGGATTCCAACAGGCATTGTCCAATGACACTCGCCAGCGCAATCAAAATTCCGATCTTGCCAGCTGTTTCTCCAAACGCCATGGTCAGTCGTGTCGGCGCGCTCGAATCGACGAACTGGGCGGCTTCTACGGATGTCATCTTGCCGCTATCGACCTGGACGTGCGCATAGTCGGACAGTGCCGACGTGCTGGTCATTCCCGCCACTAGCAGTCCTGCTAATAGTAGGGTCAGGAAAGCGTGAAGGCGGAAGATCAGAATCGACACGAGGACGATCACGACGGACAGACCGACAATCCACCAGACGTCCATTAGCGGGCCACCAGAATATTTGTGAGGGTGCGTCGAGATCTTATTGCCGACCTAGTCGTTGCGGTCGGACAGTCGTACATTACCAGAAGTTCGACAGCGGTGCGGGCTTGGCAGAAACGCGAAACTGACGAGTTTCTGCCGGTTCTCGCCGGTACGGGGAACCATTTGATCCGTCGACTTGTCGCTCGGCAATAATCTGAGTGTACAGTTGCTTTGAGGACAGATGTTTTCAGTACAGGCGGTTTGAATCGTTGTCCGATAGTGGTCAGCTAGACAAATTACGAGCCCCCAACAGCAGCCAACCAATCGCGTGTCAGATTCCAACGCCGAGACTTCGTTTTTTCTTCGTCACGAGTTCGCGATTCGTCGTCTCCACTCGCTGACCGGCATAGTCCCGTTGGGTCTGTACATGGTGGTGCACCTGACGACCAACGCGAGCTTTTTGACTGGGACGCAGACGTTTCAGCGTGCCGTGTACTTGATCCACGCTCCCGGTCCATTGTTGCCGGTGATCGAATGGGCGTTTATTTTCGCCCCGTTGTTGTTTCACGCGATATTGGGAGTTTGGATTGCTAAAACGGGTCAAAATAATACGGATCGGTATCGTCTGACGAGCAACCGGCGGTATTGGCTCCAACGGGTCACCGGGATGATCGCGTTGGTGTTTTTGTTCTTCCATATTTTGCATTTGCACGGCTGGTTTCATGCCGATTTTTGGTTGCACACGGTCCAAGCGATGGGATTTGGCAGTTTTCGCCCATACAACGCTGGAAGTACGCTGGCGGCCGCGATGAACGGCTGGATTTGGCCGGCGTTTTACTTGGTTGGCGTACTCAGTTGCGTTTATCACTTGGCCAACGGACTCTGGACGTCGGGGATCACGTGGGGATTGTGGATTTCTCCCGCAGGCCAGGCGCGTGCCAGCAAAGTTTGTGTGGCATTTGGCGTCGTGCTTGCGGTTATAGGTACGACGGCTTGGTACGCCGCGGTTGCACCAAGTGCAGACGACGTCGCCGAGATGCGTCAAATCGAAGACCGGATGTATGACGCTGCGTTAGAAGCGGGATTGGTCCCGGACATGCCTGAGAAACGATCAGCCGCTGAGACTCATTCCGTTGGTGAGTCGCTCCACGCGGCCGATTTGGACGGGCCGAAACGCGACAAAGTATCAACGAAGCGTTAGTCGGTGTAATTGGCACGGCGAGTCATGTTGTTTTTATTGAATCAGAAGAGTTAACAAGCGGTTTTAATTATGTCAGAGCATCGTGTTATCGTTGTCGGTGGCGGACTTGCCGGTCTCGCATCCACTATGAAACTGACCGAGCTGGGTGTCAAAGTCGACTTGTTCAGCCTGACGCCGGTCAAGCGGTCGCACAGCGTTTGCGCACAGGGCGGCATCAATAGCTGTAACGATCAGACAAGGCAGCTGGGCGATGATGAGTGGAAGCACTTGGATGACACCGTTTATGGGGGAGATTTTCTGAATCATCAGCCTCCGGTCAAGGAAATGGCGTACTGGGCACCCAAGGTCATCGATTTGATGGATCGTTTGGGCGTCCCATTCAATCGGACCGGCGAGGGGTTCTTGGATCGTCGCCGATTCGGCGGGACTTTGTACAAACGCACGGCGTTTGCCGGAGCGACGACGGGGCAACAACTGCTTTACGCTTTAGACGAACAGGTTCGACGACGCGAATCCGAAGGGATGGTACGCAAGTTCGAGTTTTGGGATTTCTTGGGGCCGATCCAAGATGACACGGGTCGCTGCCGTGGTATCGTCGCACAAGACATGGTCTCGATGGAAATTCACAGCTTTGCTGCTGATGCGGTGGTGGTCGGAACAGGAGGCTGCGGTTTGGTTTATGGCCGTAGCACGATGAGTGTGTTCTGTACCGGCAGTGCGGCGAGTCGTTGTTTCCAGGCGGGGGCACGGTACGCCAATGGCGAGTTTATTCAGGTTCACCCCACGGCGATTCCGGGCAGCGACAAACTTCGTTTGATGAGCGAGTCGGCGCGCGGCGAAGGTGGTCGCGTTTGGGTGCCGCGTAAGCCGCAGGACGTTCGTGCGGCCAACGCGATTCCCCCGGCGGATCGTTACTACTTTTTAGAAGAACGCTATCCGGAATATGGCAACTTGGTGCCGCGCGACATCGCCACACGCGAGATTTTTGATATTTGCGTCAATGACGGTTTGAGTATCGACAAAGATCGCATGAGCGTCTATCTGGATCTGACCCACATCCCCAAGGCCGAATTAGACCGCAAGTTGGGCGGCATTTTGGAGATCTACGAGAAGTTTCAGGGTGTCGACCCGCGTGTCGAACCGATGCGAATCTTTCCCGCCGTGCACTACAGCATGGGTGGATTGTGGGCCGACTATGTTAAAAGCTCCGATGGCGGAATGGCGGTCGGCGCGCCACAGAATCACATGACCAATATCGAAGGCCTGTATGCGATTGGCGAGTGTGACTATCACTATCATGGTGCAAACCGTCTGGGTGCCAATTCGCTGTTGTCGTGCATCTTTACGGGTTTGTTCACCGGACCGTCGATTCTGTCGTACATCTCCAATCAAAGTTCTGGTTCGGCCGACGTGGCGGAATCGTTGAAATCCAGTGCGGTGCAGCAGCAACAAGAACGGCACGATCAATTGTTAACGGGCAATCCCGGTAGCGACGAGAATCCGTATTTAATTCACCAACAACTCGGTGATGTGATGACACGAGTTGCGACGGTGGTGCGTCGCAACGATCAGTTGAGCAGCGCTATCGAGACCGTGAATGATTTGCACGAGCGATCGATGAAAGTCAGTTTGGCTGATACCGGTAGTTGGTCCAACCAGAATGTGATCTTCGCAAAATCGGTGCAGGACATGTTCCCGATCGCCAAGTGCATCCTGAAAGGTGCCTTGCAGCGAGACGAGTGTCGCGGTGCCCACTTCAAACCAGATTTCCAGAAAACTTCGCTGACCGCGACCGATCCCGTCGAGCGGCGGAAGCAAGCGGAGTCATGGCTTGATGAGTTTGACACGAACAACGACAAGTATTTGAAAAGCACTATTGCCGATTGGAATCACGACTCACAGACGCCTGATTTAAGCTACGAAGATGTCGACACGAGCTTGATTCCGCCACGTCCGCGATTGTATGGCCTGGTCGGTGCAGAAGCGATCGAACAGGTTTTCAAGGAACGGTCCGACAGAAAACAAGCGACCGTCACGCGTTAATGCTGGCCACCATTTGTTGGCAGATACCGAACCGTTTACTGATTCATTCGTCAATTTTTCACCAGAGTTTAGGATCGAAGGATGATTGCCCTCGAACCCAGTCAGAACCGTCCCGAGTGGATACACGTCCGTGTTCGTCGACAAGATGGACCCGGTCAAACTCCGTATTGGGAATTGCACAAGATCAAGTACGAGCCTGAATTAAATGTGATCAGTGTTCTGCAGCGAATCGCGGCTCAGGCGACCAACAGCGACGGTAAACGCGTTGCGCCGGTTTCCTGGGATTGTGGCTGCCTGGAGGAGGTTTGCGGGTCATGTACGATGCAGATCAATGGGCGGGTGCGGCAAAGTTGCAGTGCGCTGGTCGATCGGCTGCTGGAAGAAAATGACGAAGAGATTGTGTTGGAACCGATGAGCAAGTTTCCGGTGGTGCGGGACTTGATCGTTGATCGCCAGCGACTGTTCCGAGGGCTCGAACGCGTCAAAGCGTGGGTTCCGGTGGACAGTTACTACAACATGGGACCCGGCGCAAAACAACTTCGCGCAGTCCAAGAACAAAACTATCCGCTCAGCCAGTGCATGAGCTGTGGGTGCTGTTTGGAAGCTTGTCCGCAGTATCAAAAAGTCGAGCTGGAACGCAAAACGGGTGAGACGGACGAAGCGTTCGAAGCACGCAAAGCGAAAGCGTTTGACCAATCCTTTGTGGGACCACATGCGATTTCGCAAGCGATGCTGTTTAACAATCACCCCACCGGTAAGGCGTTGCAGGGCGAACGATTGGAAGCATTGACCGGACCGGGTGGAATCCAAGCCTGTGGCAATGCGCAGAACTGTGTTGCGGTGTGTCCCAAAGAGATCCCGCTGACAACTTCGATCGGTCGTGCGGGTCGTGCAACGACGTTGCACAAGATCAAGAAGTGGTTTGATAAATAGTCCCAGGTGCGCGGCACTGGACGTGTTGTGCCTGGACCATTTTGCAAATCGGTTTTGAGAGACCGCGAGGGCAGGTTTTCACGTTGCGCGTTTCCGGTAAGCCGACACGTCAGCGAGGCAACACGAATATCAACTCGTCCCGGGCTCACGCATGTAGTTGCGCTGTTCACGTAACCCGACGCGTCAGCGAGGGACTACTAATATTGGCTCGTCCCTCGCTCACGCATCGATGCTGTGATTTTATCAATTCGGCTAAATCAGACGTGTCAATGGTAACCCGAATCGTCAGTTTTGTAGTTGCGCCTTTCACGTAACCCGACGCGTCAGCGAGGGACTACTAATATTGGCTCGTCCCTCGCTCACGCATCGGGTTATGAAAAACCTATACGTCACGCGAAAGCGGAATTCAAAACTGACGCGTCGGGTTATCAACAACCAACGACTCACGCAAAAGCCTTACTACAAAGAAGCGCCAACCAGGTTTCGTGCCAGGACAGGTCCCGGCCTACGATTGGGCCTACGATTGGGCCTACGATCGAGGTGCTCGCTTTGCTACGCGTGTGCCAACATCGGCGTGCTGTGGATCATCAAGCGTTTGTGATCTCGCACGATCCGCATGAATTTCGCCTCGTCGACGGGCTTGGTCATGTAGTCGTTGACATGTAGTTCATCGCATCGTTGACGGATTTCTGGATTCGTCGATGCGGTCAGCATCACGGTGGTGATTTTGTGAGGCTGGTTGATCATGGATTCCAGAACGTCAATCCCGGTCCCGTCGGGGAGATTGACATCCAGGAGCAGCAGATCTGGGATGGGAGCGCGAGCAAAGATACCTTGTCGAG
>JABDKS010000441.1 GCA_013002105.1 Pirellulaceae bacterium
CTGTTTGCCTGCTCATGTGTGCGCCGTCGTTGGTCGCCGCCAAGCCGGCTATCAAGAACGTTGTCTTTATTGTTTCGGACGATCTGAAAGCCAGCGTGCTTGGTTGCTACGGCGACAAGTTTTGCAAAACACCCAACATCGACCGATTGGCTCGCCAGGGCATGGTCTTCGATCGAGCCTATTGCCAAGGCACTTCGTGCGGTCCGTCGCGGCAATCGTTTATGTTCAGTCGCTACCAGGGAATCGGCAACGTCAATCTGGGCCAGCACTTTCGCCAAAACGGTTGGTACACCGCGCGGGTTGGCAAGATCTATCACATGCGTGTCCCGGGCGACATTATCGCCGGAACCAACGGACAGGACGTCGCCTCCTCCTGGACACAGCGTTTTAACTCTCCCGGACTAGAAGCACACACGCCGGGTGATTATGCCTGCTTGAATCTGAACATCTTCACCGATGATCTGGCTAATCGCGAGTCGACCAAGATGAAGAACCGCATGTTTGTATCGGTTCGATACAAAGGGGATGGCTCGGATCAAGCGGATCACAAGTCGGCGACCAAAGCCACAGAGTTACTCGCCAAACACAAAGACGAACCGTTCTTTTTGGCCGTCGGGTTCGTGCGACCACACTACCCAATGGTCGCCCCGCATCAATATTTTGATCCCTATCCCTGGCAAAAGATGGAGATGCCACCGACGGTCGAAAACGACTTGGACGACATCCCCAAACTCGGCCGCGCCGGAACCATCTCGACGACCAACCCCATCGGAAAGTATCCGGACAATCAAAAACGGATGTGGTCGGCCTACTACGCATCGGTCGCGTTCATGGACCACCAGGTCGGCCGGGTGATCAACGAACTAGATCGATTGGGGCTACGTGAAAACACCGCAATCGTGTTCACCAGCGACCACGGATACCACTTAGGCGAGCATGGATTCTGGCAAAAATCCAACTTACACGAACAAGTCCTCCGCGTTCCCCTGATCATTTCTGTTCCCGATCATCCCCGCGGCCGGAGCGATTCGATCGTGGAACTCGTTGACATCTACCCCACGCTCTCGCAGTTAGCCGGCCTCGATCCGCCGACAGACGTGCAAGGAAACAGTCTTGTCAAAATCCTACACGATCCCACCGTAATCGTTAAAAAAGCCGCGTTGTCATTCAACAGAGGCCATTCCCTGCGAACCGACAAGTGGCATTACATGCGATACACCGACGGAACCAGCGAGCTCTATCACATGGACACCGACCCGCACGAATTCACCAACCAAGCAACAGAACCTCGTTACGCGGCAACCGTCGAACAACTGGACCAACAATTGGACCAAACACTCCGTCAGTACAAACTGAAGCCGAAACGAAATCGTTAAATCGTTTCCGCCACAGATCACAATCACTGGCGACACAAACGATGCGTTGCCACCGCGATACAACACCTGCCATGAGTCATGCTATGTCTCGATTTCCGATTTTCTTGTTCGCGTTGTGGATCTCGACCACTAGCTACGCGCAGAGCGATGCACTGCGAGCAACCTACGACGAAACAGTCGGAAAGATTGAGATCTTTCGTGGGCAACAAGCCACTCCAATCCTGACTCAGCACGCGCGCACCGACTTTCGACCGTATTTGCATCCGCTGGTAGCACCTGACGGCAAAGGTGTGCTCACACAGAGCAGTCCCGACCACCACAAACACCAAACGGGAATCTATTGGGGATTCACGCGAGTCAATGGACGCGATTACTTTCACCACTACGAAGGCGACTATTGGCGTCGCGTCTCGGCTCGCGTTTTAAAAAATGCGGCCGCAAATCCTGGTGACTCGGTTCAGTGGCAAACGATTTACGATCTGCTGGACGAATCGGGACAGCCAATACTGCGCGAGTCACAAATCTGGAGCATGCGTCTGCAAGACGACCGATATCTCTTGGACCTGGAATGGAGTGGAGATGCAAAAACCGATGTCACGATTGGTGAGTATCAATACGGTGGCCTGTTCGTACGCATGCCTTGGCACAAGGGAATCGATGGCGCGGTCACCAATAGCGCTCGGCAAGTCAACGCTCGTGCCGAAGGCCAACGCGCCGTCTGGGTCGACATCGGTATGCAGGTCGACGGTCGAGACGATCGCGCGCACATCGCCATCTTTGATCATCCCGACAACCGTGGTTTTCCCCAGCCTTGGCGTGTCGATGGACAAATGGGAGTCGGGCCCGTGCGTGCACGAATGGGTGATTGGAAGATTCCTAAAGGACAGTCCGCGCGGATCCGACATCAGTTGGTCGTCTACACCGGTGAACTCAACGACGTCGACGTCGGCAACCAATGGTCCGCATTTACCGGTCAGGCGATGGCCTGGGCACAGTGGAATCTCGCTCGACAAGAAGGCCGTGACGCAGAGTTTTTAACGCCCGAGAAAGCCGTTGAACAAATGAAGCTGCAAGACGGTTTTCAAGCCAATGTGTTTGCATCCGAACCGATGATCACTCAACCAATGGCTTTTTGCTGGGATGATCGCGGACGAATGTGGATCGCGGAAAATCGTGACTACGAAAACCGGCGTGACGGTTTCGCCAATTTTGGTGATAGCCGAATTTTGATTCTCGAGGACACCGATCGCGACGGGGTTGCCGATAGTCGCAAGGTGTTTGCCGAAGGCATCCCGTTTCCCTCCGCCATGGCCGTGGGGATGGGCGGCCTGTGGCTCGGCGCGCCGCCGAATCTGCTGTTCGTTCCCGACGCGGATGACGACGACAAAGCCGACATGGAGAATATCGAAGTTCGACTGACGGGATGGGGAATCCGTGACCGGCACGAAACACTGAACAGCTTTCACTGGGGACCCGACGGCTGGCTGTACGGACTGCAAGGCTACGCGACGCCGTCGCGCGTCGGCAAACCGGCCGGCAAGGGCCGACTGTACCAACATAAAGATCCGTTCCCCAGTGAGTTCGATTTCGCCGATGATCCAATCGACATCAACGGTGGCGTTTGGCGTTACCACCCCACCAAAGATCGGTTCGAAGTCGTCGCGCACGGCTTCAGCAATCCTTGGGGAGTCGACTACGACGCAAAAGGTCAACTGTTCATCACCGCTTGCGTCATTCCTCACCTCTGGCATGTCATCCCCGGTGGTATCTATCACCGTCAAGGAGGCAGTCACTTTAATCCGTACGTCTACAGTGACATTCGCACCATCGCTGACCACAAACACCGATCGGCCCATGGCGGAGCACGGATCTATTTGTCCGATGCATTTCCCGAAAAATACAAGAAGCGGATCTTCATGGCCAACATCCACGAGCACGCGGTACTGACCGACATACTGCAACCCAAAGGTTCGGGCTTCGTCGGGCATCACGGCGACGATTTCATGTTGGCCAACAATGCACAATGGATTGGATTCAGTGTCGAGATCGGTCCCGAGGGCGCTGTTTACGTGCTCGACTGGCACGACGGCGATATTTGCGGCAACGATACGTTGAACAAAGAGACCGGACGCGTATTCCGACTGTCACCGAAACAATCCGGGGCGAAAGATTTTCCCGATCGCTACGGCGATTTGCGAAAGCTCGCCGATGCTCGGCTGGTCGAATTGCAAACCAACGAAAGTGCATGGCACGCGCGTCGAGCGCGAACCATCCTGCAACACCGTCATGTTCAAGGAAAATTGGATGCGCAGGCCACTCATCTCGCCTTGAATCAGTTACTGCACAACAATACGAACGGTGACCATCGACTTCGCGCCCTTTGGGCCCTGCACGTCACCGGCGGCATCCATCGGTCACAATTGGAGCGACTGCTGTCGGATTCTGATCAGCACATTCGAGCGTGGGCCGTTCAGTTGATTTGCGAAGACAACGCCCCCTCGGCGGATGCGCTGAGTCTCTTTGGGCAGATGGCCGCATCGGATCCATCGCCGGTCGTCCGTCTCTACCTGGCTGCGGCTTTGCAACGAATCGATCACGCCGCAGCAATGCCGATTTTGAAAAGCTTGGCGACCCACGCCGAGGACGCGGATGACCACAACATTCCCAAAATGCTTTGGTTTGCCTTGGAACCGATGGTCATGGAGCGACCCGATCAAGTGATTGACTTGGCGTTGCAATCCAAGATTCCGCTACTGACCCGCCATATCGCTCGACGATTTACCGACGGCGGGAAACCCGATGTCGTGGTCAACGGGCTCCAACAAGCTCTCCGTACGACGGTCGGAAATGAACTGGCGGTCGAGTCGCTGTTGTTGGGACTGCGTGACGCATTGCAGGGTCGTTATGACGTCGAAGCTCCCAAGGGTTGGTCCGATCTCGCCAAGGGCCTCCAAGCTCAGGGCGGAAGTCATGCCCAAATCGCATTGCAACTGTCGCAGCAATTTGGTGACTCCAACGCAGCCAAGACCATGCTCGCAGAACTTCGCAATGATCAAAGCGATCTGGAGAGTCGTCGCCGCGCGTTGACAGGTCTGACCGGACAACGGCATCCCGAAGTTCCCGCGATCCTTTTAAATCTGCTCGATAACGATGACCTGCGACGCGCGGCAATCGACGCGGCCGCGAACTTTGACGACAAACGTGTCACGGGCGAGCTTCTCAAGCGTTACCAAACTTTTAACGCCGACGACAAATTGGCGACCGTGCTCAGCCTGTCGGCTCGCTCGGGCAGCGGACGCGCGATGACGGATGCAATCAAGAACGGTCGCATCCCACGACGCGATGTTCCGCCCTACGTTGCCCGTGTGTTGCGACGCGTCGTGGGCAACAGTTTTGTCGACGTTTGGGGGCCTATCGAAACATTACCCGCAGAAAAAGCGGGCCTGTTCGCAAAGTACCGTCAATTGATCGGCACAGAGTCGCCCAGCCCGCCCGACGCGTCGCACGGGCGTGCCGTGTTCAAAACGCGCTGCGGTGCCTGCCACCTACTTCATGGGGACGGCGGTAAAGTCGGCCCCGATTTAACCGGTGCCAACCGCGGTCAACTGGAGTACTTGCTCGGCAATATTCTGACGCCCAGTGCCGAAATCCAGGATGCCTATCGGATGTATATGGTCCTGACCACGTCGGGCCGTGTTTATTCGGGCATTCCCGCAGGCGAAACCGACTCGCAACTGACATTGCGTGTCGCTGGTCAGAGCGAACCGGTTGTGATCGCCCAGTCGGACATCGAAGACGTCACGGCCGCTGCGGTGTCAATGATGCCCGATGGCCTGCTGCAAGACTTGAGCGACCAAGAGGTGCGGGATTTGTTCGCCTACTTGCGCACCCAACAACAGGTCCCGTTGCCCCAGTAGCTTGTCGGCCGCGTCTTTTCCGTCCAGCGGCCTTGCGACGGGCGAAGGCATCCTTCGGTGATTTTTTAAGGAACTGCGTTGAAAAAGTCTGAATCCGACGAACTGCGTATGCAACCGAATCGATCGGACGTCGCTGCGCTTTTAGAAACGCGGCTGACAAAAATCGAATCGGAAATCAACAGCCTCAGGAAATTTTTAAAAGAACAGGCCAAGGTAAACCGAAAACGCCGCCGTCGATTGACCCTGCGCGTGTTGCTGTTCGCCGTTGCGATCTTTGCCGGACTATTCGCCTGGGTTTCGGCCATCTACCAAACCTCGCTGCAGCAAGCCGCCGCTGTCGATTACCTGGTCGCTCAAGGCGTCTTCGTCTCCTACGAACCACGGGAGTCTCTGCTGATCGCCGCGTTGCCGGGTGATCCTACTAAGCCACCTCGTGTGCTGCTGAAATCCCTCGGTGTCGATTTTTTTCAAGCGGCGACCAACGTATCGACTCGCAGCAATCTTTTTCGCGGTGACGATCAAAAGCGTTTGATCCCCACACTTGCCTCGTTAAATCAACTACAGCGATTGCGGATCGCCAACCTGATCCTCTCCACGGCTGACCTCCGACCGCTCGCCAAACTGCGAAACCTGGAGTCGCTGGACTTAACTCGCGCTCGACTCGATAACGGCGGACTGCATTGGTTGCCCAATACGCAGCTGCGTTGGTTTGCGGCAGCCCACACGTATCTGGGTGATACGGCCCTACACGATTTGTCCCGCTGTCCGGATCTGCGCTACCTCGATTTGGAGCGCACCACGGTCACCGGTGCCGGCCTCCAGCACCTGTACAAAATGAAATCGCTTCGGTACCTGAATCTAAAACGTTGTCCCGTGACACGAAGCGAAGTGTCGCAACTAGCCACTGCAATTCCCAACTGCGTGATCGACTGGGAACCGCTGGTCCTGAACAAATTGGGCAAAGTCAATGGGAGCGCCGCGATCAACGGACGGGTTCAGTTCGGGCGGCCAAATCCGAACGACCCACGTGCTATTGATCGTCCTCAACCACCCGTGGACAGATACGACAACCCGCGGTTTTATCGCAGCTTTCTACAACCGTATCCCCAATCATCATCGCGCATTCGTATACAGTCGCTCAGATCGTGGGATCACGACGGCATCACGCGTGCT
Source organism: Pirellulaceae bacterium (assembly GCA_013002105.1). Next base: position 6,467 of record JABDKS010000441.1, read on the forward strand.
ACCTAATCAGTCGGTCAGACATTGCCCGATCGAACCCAGGTGGCACCGTCGCCGGTGTCGATACGCAATCGCATACTCAATTGACCGCCATGGTGGTAGAGGTGCCGAAGGTTGTACACATGAACTTCGGCGCGGCTGAAATCCAGCCAATCAAAACCCGGTCGCGCGGCCAACGACTCGCTCGTTTCCGTAGCAATGACGCTCACAGCTTTCTCGCGACAATGTTTCAAGTAATCCCGAATTCCATCCTTGCTGTAACTGGCTTGCTGTTTGCGATCCTCCAACTCTTCGTAGTCGCCAAAGAACTCAGCGTGCTGACGATGAAAATCTTGGCCGCGCAATGCGGCCAATTCGGCTCCCAAATAGACATCGGAAAAGAACAGCACATGGAACATCACCTGATCGAAAGTCAGCTCCACGACCGGAGCCTGCCAGGCCGATTCGGGACAACGTTCAATGCAATCAGCTAACGTCGCGTAAGCCGCTGCGAACTGATTGGCGATCGACTCTCGATACAGCTCGATCATTTCCACATCAAAGACCTTCCTCGATCAGCGGCGCGGTGTTCGATTCATCCGCCAAACCACCCGGCAATTCGGTGATCCGAATTTTGCGAAAATGGATTTCTTTGCCTTCGGATTCCAAACACAGGTAACCCTTTCGGACCGAAGCATCCCGGATTCCGTTGACGAACTTTCCATTGACCGAAAGTTTGACGTTCCCGTCGACCGCAACGACGACGTATCGATTCCATTGACCGACACCCTTGCATCGGTTCTCCACCGATTTACTCCGGTTGCCACGTGGATTCTCGGGCGTTGCCGTCATACCGCCGGCACCAAATAACTCACCATGCACGTAAGCGATCGGCGGTAGCGTGCCGTCCTTTTTTTTGTGTTGATTGACCCAGTCCAGTTCCAACATCTGAACTTCCATTCCTTTGGGAAGTCGCGTTCGTTCTTGAGCAACAGCATCACACCATAGAAAGACTCCCGAATTTCCACCCGGCTGCATGTGTCGCCACTCGATTTCCAAGATAAAGTTTTCGTATTGTCGATCCGATCGCATCACACCAATTGGCAGACCGGTACAAACCAACAACCCGTCGCGAACCGACCAGGTTTCCGGCGAAGTATTGACATCGATCCAGCCACTTAAGTCTTTGCCGTTAAACAAATCACGGGCGACCAAGTCCTCCGCCCGCGCGGATGCGGTGGCGAATGCAACGACAGCCAGCAGTAAAACACGAAGAATCATTCGTTCGATCTTTCGCTTGAGAAAAGTGTTTCTGTTAAACAGACCAGGGGTCACGATAGTCGATCGTTTGCAGCAATCGGTTCGCTTCGTCATCGTCGACGACAACTTCTTTTGCGGCATCCCAGGCCAGCTTGCGACCGAGTTGATGGGAGACATAGCCAAGGTGTCCTGGCGTAATACTGCGATGGGCAGTTTGTGCCGGCGCGATACATGGCTGTCGTGAACGCATGCAATCAAGAAAGTTCCGGGCATGATGATCCGATCGGTACACGGTCGTCGTGCCGGCATCAAAATCGGGCTCGACCCAACGCGGGTCGGAGGCCTCCAAAACACCGCGCGTGACGAACACCCAGCCGTCAGTTCCAATCAGTTTTAAACCCTGTCGGTTTTCGGTCGATATCGTCCCCTCGATTCCTCCGTCATAGGTCGATCGAATCGTATAGTCTCGCGGCGTGTTGTAGACGTCGGTTTCTGGAAACTTCCAATCGACCGCTTCGACACTCGAGGGGCCATTCTTGTCCGCATCGATTGCCCAGTGCGCAATATCGTTGTGATGGCCGATCCAATCCATCAATACGCCGCCGCCGTAAGCGCGATGTCCGCGCCACCAACGATGATGCCTCGCCCGCATATAGGGCAAACGCTGCGACGGACCGCACCAAAAATCATAATTCAACTGTTTGGGAATCTTGCTGACCGCCGTCTCGCCCATCGGCTGGTCGTAGCCCGGCGGCAAACCCACATCGAATTTCTCGATCGAACCCAAAACGCCATTGCGAGCCAATTCGACAGCACGCCGAAATCTCCAATCACTACGCTGTTGCGATCCCGTCTGAAAGACCGCCTTCTGTTTCGCGACTTCGCGATACACCAACTGGCCTTCGGCAAACAAATGCGTGACCGGTTTTTCGCAATAAACATCCTTCCCAGCCTTGAGCGCAGTCAACGTACACAGTGCGTGCCAATGGTCAGGCGTCGCGACGACCACCGCATCAATGTCATCTCGTGCGATCAGTTCACGAAAGTCTTCGTAGACATCGAGTCCGCGGTAGTTTTCTTGACCTAATTGATTGGCGTACGCCGAATCGATCTTCTTTTTTGCGGGGATCCGGCCAAACGCAGTGCCAGTTCCCCATGGTCGATCGCGGTAATGAAACACATCGACATCGCAGATAGCGACAATCCGGCAGTCCTCTTGCGACAGGAAGTCATCGATCAGGTTGTAGCCGCGCGAGCCCAAACCGATGATGCCGAGGTTGATCCGATCGTTGGCAGCCGAAGGGTTTTTCGCGGCCAGGGGATGACAGATCAGCGAACTTGCCGCCAGGGTGCTGGTAGATTGGGCCAGGAAAGATCGACGAGATAGTTTTGACGTCATCAAACGATACCGGTGTGCTTGAGGGGGGACGGCTGCGTCGATTTTAGCTTGCGCGGAATTGGCGGTGGGCTGTGATGGGACAAGTTCAAGTGCTGATCGATCAAAAAGCAACTCGTTTCGCAAGCCGATCAGCCCCAAAAATCGCATCCGGCTAAGTGTCGATGGGGGCGGTTTGCTGAGATGATGGAAAGATCGCTTCCATCATGCCGATCGATCACAACGTATAGAATGTCGCGTACGGTGGCGACGAACAACACTTTTCGCCACGACGGGCTCAGGTCGTCCTGGACCCTGTGAAATCCCCTCACGAATGCTTCGATGAAAAACGTCAACGAACAACAACCTTTGGACAGCCTTGATCAATGGGAAGATGACCTGGTTGAGCGTTATCCGGATGCCCAAACGAAGTCGCAAGAAGACTTTCGCAACTACGATTCGCCCGAGCGAAAAAGTGTTCGCGAGTTCTACAGATTGAATCATCGCTACCAAACGGTGGACTTTGTGCAACAAAAGCGGCAGGAATATTTGCCGCTGCGGACGAAGCGGATGAGTATCTGGGAGGCAATGGAGTTTCTTAACACGTTGGTGGACGACAGCGATCCGGACACTGATTTGTCCCAAATCGAACACCTGATGCAGACGTCCGAAGCGATTCGTGCCGATGGTCATCCGCGATGGTTCATCCTGACCGGACTGATCCATGATCTGGGCAAAGTGCTTTGCCTATACGGCGAACCCCAGTGGGCGGTCGTGGGGGATACGTTCCCGGTCGGATGTGCGTTCAGCGACCAAGTGGTGTTGCCCGAGTTTTTTGATGCCAATCCGGATACGCAAGACGAGCGTTACAGCACACGACTTGGGATTTACCCGGCCAACGTCGGACTCGAACACGTGACCATGTCCTGGGGTCACGATGAGTACCTGTACCACGTCGTCAAAGCGTATCTGCCACAAGA
>JABDKS010000456.1 GCA_013002105.1 Pirellulaceae bacterium
GTCGACAAGATCTTTGCGCCCCTGAATCGGATCGTGTACCGCAAAGTGCGACAGGTAAAGGAAGAATGGTTTGTCGCTCGTATCGTCCAGCCAACTGACCGCTTCGTCAGTCAGTCGGTCGGTCAAATAGTCGCCTTCTTTGCTGCTGAGTTTCTTGAGGCCGAATGGACCGTGGAACGTACGCCAGTTTGCGACCGCATCGGGGATATGAAGATCAAAGCCGTGGTCGGTTGGCATGGATCCTTCCCCGCCCAGATGCCACTTTCCAAAAATGCCTGTTGCGTATCCTTGCTTCTTAAATGCCTCGGCGAGAGTGACTTCCTCGTGCGGTAGATTCTGATGGATGACCGCATTGAGAAGTCTCTGAAACGGAAAGTTGCGACGTCCCTTTAACCAGTCAGTCAGATTCAGTGTCGCCGGATACTTACCGGTCAGAATGCTAGCTCTTGTCGGTGAACAGACATGGCAAGCGGCATAGGCATCGGTAAACCGGACTCCTTCGACTGCGAGAGCATCGATGTTGGGCGTCTCGTAAAAGCGACTCCCATAGCAGCCAACGTCTGACCATCCGAGATCGTCGACGAGAAAAAAGACGACGTTCGGCTGGCGCGCTTCGGCGGCAGGGAGGCTATGGGTGATGATGCCAGAGAGACAAAGGATAGCGATGAGGCCGAATCGGGGCGGGCGGTTCATGTGCGTGTCGTCGCTAAAAGAAATAAGTGGGGATCATACAGTGTGTGAGCCGCGGCTTTTGAGCGGTGGGAAACAAGTGATGCCAGAGGCGTTCACGCCTGCGGCCCACTCACGCCGCTCACATTCAGTGGCGACGTCAGGCTAACGAGGTTTCGCATCGACGCTCCAGCCTTTCATGCTGATCTTTCTGTCGTACCCTCAGTGACCCCAATCTACAGCACTACAGATCTCGCTGAATGGAATTGACCGTGCACACACCGCTGGATCCGGTGAACCAGACGGGCAGCGTGTCGGATCGAGATCATCAATGTAGAAATCGCCTTCCGTCCGGATCGCACGACAAGGGCAGCCTATCCCTGGCGCCATTTCTAAGGAAATTCGGCGTCGACGACACCAAACCGCGACCAGGTTTCGGACGGCCAGAAAACGTAATCAACATAGCCAATTACATCTCCGATATGAATGGATCCAAAGTTTCGGCTATCGTTCGAGCGATCACGGTTGTCGCCGAGCACAAAAACCTGGCGCTGCGGCACGGTCGTTTCGAAGTATGTCTGTCCCTGTGCACCACCTGCTGTGTCACCATAAGCCACCAAATAACGATGGCCGGAGTTTTCTTCATAAGCGACGCGCCCGCTAACTTGTTTGCCGAGTAGCTTCAGGCTCCCTTGGGTGACACGATCACGTTCCAATTCTTTGCCATTGATGGACAAACGTTCGCCACCGATCTCAACCTTGTCACCGGCAACCGCCACAACCCGCCCCAAGAACCGAGAGCCCCCTGTCGGCATGGGATTGCGATACACGATTAAGTCGCCTCGCTGGGGAAAATGATGAATCGGTAGCAATTTCCGAGCGAGGATGCGGTCCCCTGCAAGAATGGTTGGGCTCATGCTCTTGGTCGGAATAACAAATGCCTCATAGACGAAATTGCGCACACCAAAGATAAGGCCGATCGAAAAAACCAGCTGACCCACTATCAGCAGCCAGTAAACTCCCGCCCGATTGTAATCTCGGAGAACATAGTCCGAACCAGCTTGACGAGCCAATCGCCAGGCATCCATTGCTGCGTACAGGTACACGACGAGAACGAGGACCGCAGGCAGCAGCAGTAATCCAAGCGACAGTGCCGAAGGCCGCCCCATTGCTGCGACAATGCCACCCAGCGGTACGAGCAGCCAAGCAAAGTAAAGCGGGAGCCCCTTGACGATTTTTCCGCAATACACATGGCCCACTCCGGCTGCCAGGAAGGACAGCGCCAATGCAATCCAAGGAACACGTCGCAATGTAACCTCACTCGCCATATTGATCTTCCTACAATTATTAGAAGCTTGGGACATACGAAAAGACGAGAAACGGTAAGACGCCTACGGCTAACGCCCCGCCACACACGGACCAACGAGCAGCCCGTGAATCTTCGATCCGCTCCACCAAACAGAGCCACCAAGTGTTTGGACGTTGGCAATCCAATTCCGCGACCTGGCTCATAATCCGGTCAGCCAAATTCTCCGGGGCGCGAACTTCGCGACGTTCGGCCAGCCACTGTTCGTAGCGTTTTTGCGCATACAGTTTGTCAGTCATTTCGACTCCCTCAACACAGGCTCAAGTAGGGATTGAAGTCGTTGTTTTGCGCGATGGATGCGCGACTTCACAGTTCCTAACGATGTTTGTTCTATCCGAGCGATCTCGGCATAAGGCAACTCTTCGATTTCGGCCAAGACGAATGCCGTGCGTTGTTCGACCGACAGGGCTGCCAACGCTCGATCAAGTTGTTCCGATAACTCTTGCCTAACAACCTGATCAGACGACACGTCGCCTCGTACCATTTCCGGTTCGTCAAGTTCAATCGGACGAGACTTCTTGAGCAAATTGATGCAGCGGTTTCTCGTGATGGTAAACAACCAAGTCGAAAAGGCGGCACGCGACGAATCATAGCCATGTAAATTGGCGAACGCGGCGAGAAAAACCTCCTGGGTAACGTCTTGAGCCTCCTCTCGATTGCCGAGTATCCCCACCGCGAATCGGAAGATTGCCTGCTGGTGACGGTCTACAAGCAGACGAAAATAGTCTGTCTGCCCAGCGAGCACCCAACTCACCAATTCTCGGTCTTCAATTTCCACCTATTTCGATCTCCGGACCTGGGCCGTTTTTCGCGTCCGTCCCTATATACAGATCAAGTTCCGGAAAGTTCCATGTTTCCCGAGTTTCGATCGTGAATGATTCCATTTGTGGTTATAAGTATCACCCATATCTATTGTCGCAGTGTTCGTTCCGGCCGTTTCCTCTCGTCTGGCCGTTTCGGGCGAGGATTGACTCAGCACGATATTCCAGCAGCGGTTGCGGAATGTACCGTCGACAGACCGGTCGTCGCAGGGGAGTTTCAGAACAGCAATCGATTGCAAATGTGAGATCGCAATTGGTCCAGGTATACCGCAAGGAATCGACCGTGCGATGCAAGAATGCACGCTAACATGCGTTCCATCGGGTTTTTCGATCGGCCCTGCGTATACGGTCCGCGATCCATCTTGCCGCGTCTTCTTTACCACTATTTTGCCGAGGCGTGCTGCCCTGATGATGCGCTGCTTGTGCGTGCCGTGCGCGATGTTCTCGTGATCGCCCCGTTCTTCAGAAACCAGAGCGGTCAGGGCGTAGATAGCATCCGGGGCATCCCCGAATAGACGCAGTCGATCAAGTGCTGCTCGCTAACTACTCACCGACCTTCGTCATCGGTGCGAGTTCACGGTAGCCGTTCATGCCAAACGCTCGCGGTGGCTTTAAAACGGTCATACTTGTCATTTGCCGACGCTTCACTTCTGTTCACTCGCTCGTAGCGCGACGACCATATCGATTATTCTACAACGACTTGTCTCTGGCGATCAGACGACTCGTATCGATACGCCACTGGCACAAAAGTTCAAAAAAACTTCTCGCGACACCACGGAACTACAGATGATGATCAACCTTGCCGAGCTGACTGTGTTGTGTTTGGTGCTTCTGTTTTTCGTCATGGAGGTTGCCGCAACCGAACCGTCGCGAGCCTCCAACGGTGATGCTTCGGTTGCCTTGTCGGCGGAGTTTGGGCTACCAAGCCGGTCACCTGTTCCGCTGATGAACCTGGCGATGAATTTAGATGGGACAACCGATTTGAATTTGTCCGACACATCCAGTTCATGCAACGTTCGATGGTTCAATTCGCATCGCGGCGGTGCACTCGCAGGAGATCTCGCTAAAGGTTGTGTGCAATCGGTCAGCGGTGGCGGGAACCTCGACTTGGGCACCGCTCCCTTCGATACTGGCGAAGTCTGGTTGGTCGATGTCAAAGCCGAACAGGATGACGACGTCGACGCTTGGCTACGGTGGCAACCTCTAGTCACCACGGGGGATCCAAATGCTCGCCATGAAGCAGGTTTCATCGAGTGCGATGGTCGGATGTTTCTGCTGGGTGGTCGTCGCATCCAAAGCGTCGATATCTTCGACCCTCAGACCCAAATTTGGACTCACGGATCCAAGCCACCAATGGAAGTGCATCATTTCCAGCCGGTCGTATGGGACCATCGGATTTGGTTGGCCGGCGCGATGACGGGTCGCTACCCGCGAGAAACCGCAATCGATCGTGTGTTGATCTACGATCCTCGAACCGACCAGTGGTCATGGGGACCAGAGATTCCGGTCGATCGCCGACGGGGCGGAGCCGGCGCGGTTGTACACGGCAATTCGCTGTATCTGGTCTGCGGCATTCAGAACGGGCACTGGGATGGTTGGGTGCCGTGGCTGGATCGGCTCGATTTGAAAACGCAAACTTGGGAGCAACTGCCCGACGCACCCAGGGTCCGAGATCACTTTCAAGCGGCGATCATCGGCGGAAAACTATACGCGGCCGGCGGACGCAAAACATCCGCGGCTACCAAGCACGTGTTTGACTTGACGATTCCCCAAGTCGATGTGTTTGATTTGCAAAGCGGTGCTTGGTCAACGTTGCCCGACGCCTCCAACCTGCCGGTACCGCGTGCGGGATGTTTTACATTTTGTCTGGACGGAGAATTATTGATCGCCGGCGGCGAGTCCGACCAGAAAACCGCCCACGAACAAATTCATGCGTTCGACCCCCAATCGGGAACCTGGCGTACGATGTCGGTCTTCGACCAAGGTCGCCATGGAACAGGTATTGGACAGCACGGCAACACGCTATACACCGCAGCCGGAGCCGGCAGCCGCGGTGGTTCGATGGAACTCAATACGACCGAGATCTTGGTTTTGCCCTCGCGCGACTGACATGCGTCCTTGTCGATTGATCGACAAAGGATTCACCAGACGTGCAACGTTTCTCGGCTCGGCAGCGAAGGCAAGCCGATGGTAGCCGCACAACGAATAAACCGTGGAGGTTGTATAGCCCTGCTTCACAACGGGATCGTCGGTTGTGGGGCTTATAAAGCTTTATCTATTTGAAACAGGATCTCCAACGAGATCCACTACGGCGTTGTGTGGGTTTGTCCATACGCTAATTTGAAAGCTGCCATGCTGGTTCGTCGATGAATGCGTGCTCGCGGTTCTGGGGGTGAATCTGCACGTAAGTCTCCCAAGTTTTGGGCTGAGTCGTCTTGACGTACTTCCGGCAAGCTTCAGTGGAGAAGGCTTGATTGAGATCTTACTTGTCTGGTTCATTGAACTTCCAACCCTCCCGACCATTTGGTCGCCGCTCGTTTAATTCGAGGCGTAAGAGGTCACAGTCAGTGCCGATGTCCCTCGCTGACGCGTCGGGTTGGGATTGTTGACGTTGATGGTGGGTATTGTTTGTGATCGACGCGGCGTTTTTCAACGTGACCGCCGCTTCGCGAGGGACGGGGCTTGGGTGGTGGTCCCTCGCTGACGTGTCGGGTTGGGATTGTTGACGTTGGTGGTGCGCAGTGTTTGTGATCGAGTCGGCGTTTTTATCTTAACCCGCCGCGTTAGCAAGGGACTGGTCTGCGTGGTGG
>JABDKS010000489.1 GCA_013002105.1 Pirellulaceae bacterium
GTACTCATCGAAACCGGCGTCCAGCGGATGGGAACCGTCGACATGAAATCCAAGGTGCCATTTGCCGACCATCTTGTTGTGGTACCCGGCCGTTTTCAGCAGTTCGGCGATGGTCAACTCGTCGGCAGCGATTCCGTACCTCTCATACTTGGGAGTGTTATGCCTTGAAATCGGATGCCCGCAACGCATCGGATAGCGGCCGGTCATCAGCGCCGCCCGCGAAGGGCCGCACACGTTGGCCGCCACCAGACAATCGGTCGAACGAAATCCGTCGCTGGCCAAGCGGTCGATCTCCGGGGTGCTCAGCTGCGAGCCATAGCAACCCACGTCGCCATAGCCGACATCATCCACAAAGATCAGAATGATGTTGGGTTTTCCCTGAGTACTATGGTCCGCTGCGAAAGCTGAATCGGTACCACCTAGCATTGCCAATAGAACGGCGGCAGTGAGGATACACTGAGAACGATTCATACTTTGTTTTCCCCCTCTTGGTTGGCGGTGATTCTATTTGTCGTAACCCCGGTAGCGGAGGCATTGGGACGCGCCGCTTTCCCATTGCGAAGGTCAAAACGCTCCGCGCAATTCGCTACCGAGCGGTCGTCAGATCATTCAAGTCAACGATCCAATCGGTAACCATGCGTTGTGCCGTACTTTCGACTGACGAAGGCGTCGATTGGGCTCCCATTCCAGTCCGATGATGGGTCCTTGTACTGCGGGTCGTCGTCAGGATCGTCGCCGTTGAAAGTGATCACGCTGCGAGCATCGTAGGTCGTGCCGTTCTCTTTCAGGACGAGTGAGTTTTTGCTGGTTGTCGTATCGGCGGAAAGAATGCAATTGATAGCGAGCAGCTTGCCGCCGGGCCGATTGTTTTCAATGGCTACCGCAGCGGTTGCATTATTATGAAACGTGCATCGTTCAGCTTCGACGGCACCGCATGTCCAGAGCCCAGCCGAACTGCCGGACCCGCCGGCCGATTTGTTGTAAACGCCCAAGCAGTTTTCCAGTCGAGCCGGATGTTCGCGATCGCCGCGTACGTTCCAAAATCGGAATCCTCGTTTGTTGCGTGCTGCGATGCAGCCTACCAAACTCGGGGCAAGCGATTTGTCGTCCCAACCGCCATCGGAATTACCGAACGACGAGCAATCAATGTAAACGAGATTGCTGGAATTGTTCTCCGCCAGAAAACCGTCGCCGTTCCAGTACTTTCCTGGCTCGCTGGGGAAAATGTTGTTTCGTGCCGTGCAACGTTCATAGCGAATGCTATGGTTTCCGTCGCCGTTTTCAATCGCAAAGCCGAATGGAAACGCTTCCGTCGGCCACGCAGTGTCCCCGCCAGTGGCATCGGCAACGACATCAGTAATAACCAGATCGTGACAGCCCTCTTTGAACCGGATGCCTCGCTTCGTATACCGAATGAACTGGCAGTCTCGGATCGCTGAATCGGTCAATCCACGCAGTAACACGGCCTCGCGACAGCGAGTGATGGATAAACCAGATAGTTCGACATGGTGGTTGTTGGTAGCCTGGACGCCGTAGATAAAGCCACTGATCTCCAGTCCGCCGATGCGAAGATGCGAAAGTCCGTCGGCTAACGAAATTGCATTCCAACTGTGAGCGTGATACTTCGGATTGGCTTGCTTCCAACGACCTTGAATCGACGGCAGTCCGTTGCCAGTATCGACTCCTGTAATCGACACCGGCTGATCAGCCGATCCGCCTCGCGTTACGGAAAATCTCGAATACGTGCCAGAACCAATCATGATCCGATCTCCCGCGCTGACATCCTCCGATAAATATCCTTGCAGACTCTCTGCTGGGGCGGCGTTCTGCCAATCCGAACCGTCCGACCGTCCGTTGCCCGTTCGTGTTACGTAGTGTGTTCGTTTGTAGACACTTTCTTCGGCTATCGAGTTTGCATGGTTGCCAACTTCCGAACCTGGCTGCGACTCTTGGGACAGCGATGCAGTCGCGGTGACATGCGATGGAATCTGCTGCGGTGTATCCGACTGGGACGTGGATGGTGTAACCGGTCTCTCGCGGTTATCGCAGGCACCGACGACCAGACAAAAAATCGTCAAGAACAGACGTGGACGGACGAAATCCGCGGAGAAATCAACGCATTGCATTTTCATGGCTCTTCATCGCTTACGTTGGCGTTCCAAGTCCGTCGAAACATTTAACAGGTGGCAATCGAGGTCTTTGAAAGACCATCGTACATTCAAAATCAA
>JABDKS010000550.1 GCA_013002105.1 Pirellulaceae bacterium
ACCGAACATCCGGTCAAACCGACAAATAATCTCATCGCACGTTGTTTGATCGACCACGGTCGCGTTTCATTAATGCGATGACGAATCGACCGATCGACCAGCCAGCATAGGAGCAAGGCAATCGACACGATCGAATACATCGCCATGGACGAGGCAGAACTCGCGTAGGCGCCGACCACATAAAGTCGCCAGTGACAGATCAATTGCAGAACGCACATCGTCACAATCAAACCGCCCGCATTTTTTCGATTCTGCTGCGACTGGGTGCAGGCAAAAAGGAAGCCCGCCACAGCCCCAAAGACCAAACTCATAAATAGTAGCAATGGATACAGGCTCGGCACAAAATGTTTTGAGGCACCGATCAGACAAACGGCGCCGACACCGGCCGCGACGATATCCGTAACGGTTCGATACAGTCGTAGGTGGGACGGATTAGTGATCAAGGAATGTCTCTGGCGTTGATGGCTGCGGGGACGTTGGTTTGTGCGGAAATCCAGCTTGGACGAATTCAATTTGGACGCGCCCCTGACGACCGGCTCAATGAACTGACGTTTGCGATTCGCACCCGATCGGCTTGGGGCAGATTGGACGGGGCGGCCGTTCATCCAGTTCGCCCGTGTCGAACAGAATCGTGTGAAAAAGTCGGTACATGTAGACCGACAATTCGACGCTCTGGTTGGTTGTGAATTGCAGCGGCGCATTGTCGGCCGTCGATTCTTCGGCCACGTGCCGCCGATGAAGTTCCAGCAAACGGTCGATCGAGAACTCGGGTTCCAAGATGCCGATCGTTTGAATGGACATCCGACCCGGCTGATTCAATTTCTCCAATTTATCCGCGGGCAACGGACAGATCACAGCCGCGGTGTTGACGATACCTTGATCGCTAAGGATCGTCTGCAATTCGATTCCGGCACTTTCATCGCACGTCGACAGACTGGCCATCACCGTGCCATCGTCGCTGACCAATTGACACGCGTGAGTCACAAACGGTTTGTCTTTGAGATGAAAGTACCCGTCGACCGTGAATCCTGCTGTTTCCAGTGGCGACTGAAATTGTTTGATCGTTTGCTGAAATGCCACGGGACATTCGTCGCGCGGCACGCGACGATGCTGGGGCGCTAAATACTGCCGAGACATCTTGATCAGTTCGCGGCGACGACGAAGTGACTTGACGACACATGCGATACCCACCAACGGCATCAGCGGGCCTAGGAACGGAACCAACGCGAAAGTGACCAGCTTGATACGCAGCGGCGAATAACCTTTGGAAGCCGCGATCTGAGCGTACGACTCGTCATCGGGGACACAACAAGTCAATGCCCAAAGCGAAAACGCGTAGGTCGTGCCCAAGTAAACAAGGGCAAGGATCCAAAGAAGACTCATCGACAAGCCGTGAGAAAATGGAGCGAAACAAGAGTGAGTGTCTATTGGAAACCTAGCTCACTGCACTTCCGCCGACGGCCCATTTCCAGCAAGGGACTGCCGGGCACAACATGTTGGGTGGGCTACGTCCCCGGAGTCGATTGACCGATAAAATCGCGACCACGTGAATTGCCGCGACGCGTCACGATCCCTGTTGTCCAGACGCTTGTTGTCCAGACACCCATCAACAGCGAGACAAGGTCGGGCGCGGCGCCGCGACCGTCAAACCGATTGCGGCTCGGTCACCGGAAAAAACTCTTCCACGACGCGATAGAACTCGTCTGGCGACGCGACCTTGGCAACGTGCGAGCGAAAATGCCGCGCACCGTACTTGCCTTGCGCATAACAGCATGCGTATTTGCGCATCAACACCGTACCCCGCTCTTCGCCAAAACGCTCGACAACCAACCGGTAATGGTTCAGCATGCACTCGCGCTGCTGCGGCAACGTCGGCTCGGGTGGAATTGGTTCACCCCGCAACGCCGCGGCCGCTTGGGCAAATAACCAGGGTCGACCCAAACAGGCGCGAGCGATCATCACACCATCGATGTCATAATTTTTGAACGCTGCAACGACCTTCTCCGCCGAGTCCAAATCCCCGTTGCCGATCAGCGGAATATTCCGCAAGTGTTGCTTGATTTCGCTGATACGATCCCAGTCAGCACTGCCGCTGAACATGTCCTGAGCGGTGCGTCCATGAACCGTCAACGCTGCGGCGCCGGCTTCTTCGACCACCCGTGCTACTTCATTGCAATTGACGTTGTCGCGTGTGCAACCGATGCGGATTTTTGCCGTCACCGGCGTTGGTGCGCATGCTTGAACGAGTTGGGAAATAATCTGAAACATCCGCTGCGGTTCACGCAACAAGTAACTGCCGCTGTGGGCCTTTTGCGTGACTTGGCGGACCGGGCAGCCAAAATTGATATCGACCACACTGACTTGATACTGTTCGACCAAACGTCTACCCACTTTGGCCATGGTCGCCGGATCGTTATCCCAAATCTGCACTGCCAGCGGCCGGGCCTCTTCGGCAACACCCCATAGACGGTCGGGATGTTCGGCTTCGTGTTCATCTAACCAGACAAACCCTCGGGCATTGACCATCTCGGTCGCCAACAATCCAGCGCCTCCATAGTCACGCACCATTTGTCGGAATGCGGCGTTGGTGAATCCCGCCATCGGCGCCTGCAGAATCGGCGGATCGACCACGAGGTCGCCGATGCGCAGCGCTGGTGGAGGCCAGGGACGGGACATGCTGGAGAATCTCCATCGCCAAAAAAATAGACCGAACTACCAAAACACAACAATGCTTTTTAGACATTGTTAATGCTTTGACAGTTCGGTCTAGGCCTGGATCGTTGGTTCCCCGACATTCGACATGCCGGCGAAATCGAAATAATGTTGGCTTTGTCCGGGAAAAAGCTGGGAATTCACGCTCCAATCGCTCACCGACGATCAGAATGCTCGGGACCAACTGGCGACAACTGCATAGTCGGTCTCCAGTTGGATTCCGTCGACTTTCTGCCGCACATTGGGCAAAAATTCGGTGTTGAAGTAATGGTCCCCCAACATTATCTGGGCGCCGATCCCGTAGTTGAGCCAATGGCCGCCACGAAAATTTTCCACGTTGGTCGAGATCACTGCATTGGGCGTATCCTTGTCTTCGCCATCATAAGACGAGCGCCAGATGTGCTCGCCACGTACCGACATACTCAACCAGTCGGTCAGTACGACGCTAGTCCAACTGTTGATTCGGTATTCATCGCTCACGCTATAACCACGGTAGTTCCGCCCAATGGGAATATCGGCCTGGAGTTGCACTCCGCTGCTGTACCAATCGCCAAATCGTTTGACGGTCAATCCTGGTCTCGCGTTGAAGGTTCCGCTGCCCAGCCGCATCGGATACGGCAATGGCTGCGAGACCGCACCACCAGTGGGTTCGGTCGATTCGCGGTAGATATCACCAGTGGGAAGTGACCCGCCAAAGTTCAGAATCCAGTCACAAGATTCCGTTCGGTGGATCAGCACGAGTGCTCCGATCGAAGTATCGCCCAGACCGCTATTGTGCGTAGTGAAGCTCGTTCCGCGGCCCGCGGGATTTGCGTCACCGCGAATATGATCCATCGTCAGACTTGGCAGCATCAACATTGTGTACAGCGTGACGTCTTCAGTCATTCCGTACATCAAATGCATCATATGCATTTCCATCGTCATCTCGGTGGGCGTCGCGCCGGCGTTGGTCCGCTCCCCTTCCACAACGATTCCCGGTGGCGGGCCGGCCGGCCCGATTGCTTCGGCGTCACTGATGGTGCGCTCGCCGATCCGATTGTCTTCCATGTACATGTTCATGTACCGGTACTCGACCATCCAACCACCCGGCTTATGCAAGTGATCACCCATCACACCAGCGGGCGCGTGTTTATCAACGCGCGATCGACGACCATCTGCGATGGCTTGGGAAAAAAGGCATAGCGTTGCGGCGAGGGCAACCCAAGGTCGTTTTTGCATTATGGCGTCACCTCCGTGTGACACAAATGATGCTCGGTTGTGGACTTAGTACTCTCTTCGACCAGCCGCAATTGAGTTTTTCAGCAAGAATCTCGTGCTCGACAATACCCCATCAATGCGAATATTCGGCAAACTTTCCCACCGTCGGGTTTTCACGACGACGATTCGCACTGACGAAATGCGACGGATCACGTTCGCTTGGTTCAGAAAGAATCGCTACTGAGCTCCAGCCACTGTTCTTCGGCTTCGGTCAATTCGGCAACGACTGCCGTCAGCTCTTCGTGCAATCGCATCGCTTCATCTGGATCCGATGTCGTCAGCAACGTTTCATTAATCGATTTCTTTTGGTCATCCAGTCGAGCGATTTTCTTTTCCAAGTTCTTGATCTCTTTTTCCATCTTTCGCTGATCGCGCTGCGTTTGCCGATAGTCGGTGGCATTGGTCTTGGGTTTCTTGCCGCCGTCGGTTTTCCCCTTGCTTGGTGTTCCCGATCGGGCCCGTTCGCCCTCGTCAATTTCTTCCTCGACCGAGAGCAAATACGTGTCGTAATCGCCGTGGTAATTCTTGACGCTGCCATCGCGGACTTCGATCACGTTGGTTGCAACGCGACGCATGAAGTGGCGGTCGTGACTGGTAAAAACAACCGTGCCGTTGTATTGCTGCAGCGCTCCCGCGAGCGCCTCGACCGTTTCAACGTCCAAATGGTTCCCCGGTTCGTCCAAAACCAACACGTTGGCCGTTCCCAGCAGCAATCCCGCCATGCAAAGTCGTGCACGTTCGCCACCACTGAGGACTTTGACCTTTTTTTGGATGTGATCATCGCGAAACAGTAATGCGCCCGCCATCGCCAGCAGGTCCTGACGTGTCGTGTCGGCGTTGGAGGCGTATTCCAAATGTTCCAGTACGGTCTGACGTTCGTCCAAACTGGTGTAGACATGTTGCGCATACGTACCAATGTCAATGTTGTGGCCCCACTTAATCGTTCCCGCCAACGGGTCAAGCGAATAGACCAACGTCCGCAACATAGTCGTTTTGCCCTGACCGTTGTCACCGACAATGGCTGCCCGTTGGCCGTGTTCGATTTCTAGATTGATGTTGTCGGCGACCTGGTGGTCGGGATAGCCAATCGCCAATCCCTCGCAACGAACCGCTGTCCCGTTTTTGGATTCCACGCGGGGCGCACGGATGTGAACGGTCGGTTCGTCGGTTTCCAACTCCGTCGTTTGCAACCGCTCCAACTGCTTTGCCTTGCTGCGTGCCTGACTGGCTGTCGACGCATTGGCGCGGTTCTTGTCGATAAACCGTTGCAGTTGTTTTTGTTTGGCGATCGTCGTGGCGTTGACGCGACGATCATGCTCGCGCCGCTCTTCACGAAACTCCAGAAACGCGTCGATCTTACCCGGGTACATCGTCAACTTGCCGCGTGCGAGTTCCAATGTTTGCGAACAGGTTGCTTTCAAGAAGGCACGATCGTGGCTGACGATCAAGGCCGCTTTTTTGAAATCACGCAGGAAGTGCTCGAGCAAGATCTGGGTTCGTAGATCCAAAAAGTTGGTCGGTTCATCCAGCATCAACAGATTCGGATCATGCAACAACAGTGCCGCCAACTTGACCCGTGTTTGCCAACCTCCGGAGAGTTCTTTGACGGGACCTTCCAAGTACGCGCCTTTGATTTCGAACTGGCCGGCCACCTCGCCGCAACGCCAATCGGGTTGATCGCTGTCGCGCATCATAAAGTCCAGCGCGGATTCACCAGGTTGAAATGGATCGTGCTGACGCAGGTACCCGATCCGTAAGCTTGGATGGTGGATCACCTCGCCCTTTTCCAATTCCTCATTGCCCAACAGTGCCCTCAACAGGGTCGATTTTCCGGCACCGTTGCGACCGATAAATCCGACCTTCACGTCATCGGTCAATGACAAATCAGCTCCGTCCAGCAGGACCTGGTCACCATATCGTTTGTGGGCATCACGGACTTGGATCAATACGGCCATAACAACGGAAATGCGGGAGCGGTGGTTTGAATGAATAGGGACGCAAGGATGCAAAAACTTAACAGCGTGCCCCGTCGCGACCAGGGTGCCCCGTCACGACCAGGGTGCCCCGTCACGACCAGGGTGCCCCATCGCGACTAGGATGTCCATCGCGACCGGGATGGCCCATCGCGGCCAGGGTGCTCTAACGCGACAGTGCGGGACGTTCTCGATGTCGCCGACTGCCTCCAAGTCGCCTGCCACGCTTTGATGGGCTGCTGCCGCGTTGAATGCTCGGGTACCCCTGTTTTGCCCGATTCACTAATATGCATCCGGCTCCGAGGGAAGTAACATTATCATGTTGTAGGGAATATTCGTATCCGCCCAGACGATACCCCTTGCATGCATCGGCTGCCGACCAGAGACGTACCCCGCCGTCGTCTCGCTGCCCAACGAATTCCCAACCTTGCACCCGGTTCGTAGAACCGATATCGGCTGACATGAATAGCTATAGCTTGGACTACATCGACGATCTGTACGTCCAATACGTCCGCGACCCCTCGAGTGTTTCGGATATGTGGCGAGAGTACTTTGAACAGTTTCTCATTGTTGGCGGATCCAACCGCAAATCGACTCCCGCGGCTACGCTGGTCAAGGAACAAACCGGCGGCGACGGTGACGCGGCAGCGGTCAACGGCGCCCCCGACAATCGACGCGGGTCCACGGGCGATACGACGACCGACCAAGCGCTCTGGATGTCCCGCATTCAAGACCGCGTGAACCAACTGGTTCGTGAATACCGCGTCCGGGGTCACTTGGTTGCACAGCTCGATCCTCTGGAAATCTACAAAAGTGATGCGCCCGAATTAAGTCCCAGCCTTTACGGTTTGAGCGATCAAGATTTGCAGCGTCCGCTCGATAGCAAAGCGTTGGAAAATGTGTCGGGCGGAACGCTGGATGCGATTCTGGAGAAGCTGCAAAATACGTACTGCCGCAGCATCGGTGCGCAGTTCATGCACATTGACAATCGCAACATCCGCGACTGGTTGCAGCGTCGGATGGAAACCACCGAAAATCGGCTGGATCTATCCTTAGCCGTTCAGAAACGTATCTACGCTCGGTTGGCCGATGCATCAATCTTCGAAGAATTCGTGCGGCGGAAATTTGTCGGCGCCAAAACCTTTTCGCTCGAAGGCGCCGAGAGTTTGATCCCGATGATCGACTTGGCACTCGAAAAAGCAGGTCAACACAAAGTCAAGGAAGTCGTATTGGGGATGGCTCATCGCGGCCGCTTGAACGTGATGGCCAACATCCTGAAAAAACGCGCGATGAACATTTTCTGGTCGTTCGACGATCCGAATCCCGAAATGAGTCGCGGTGGCGGTGACGTACGCTATCACTTGGGATACAGCAGTGATTGGCGTACCGCTTCGGGTGACGAGATCCACATTTCGCTCTGCTTTAACCCCAGCCACTTGGAATACGTCAATACCGTTGCACTGGGCCGAACCCGTTGCAAACAAGATCGACGTGGTGACAGCAAACGCCAAGAAGTGATGACGATCTTGGTTCATGGCGACGCCGCGTTTGCTGGCGAAGGCGTCGTGCAGGAAACATTGAACCTGAGCGAATTACCCGGTTACCGAACCGGCGGAACGCTTCATATCATCATCAACAACCAAGTAGGTTTTACCACCGAACCTCGCCAAGGTCGCAGCACGACGTACGCAACCGACGTCGCAAAAATGCTGCAAATTCCGATCTTCCACGTCAATGGCGAAGACCCCGAAGCGGTGGCCCAGGTCGTCTCGCTGGCGATGGATTTCCGAAAGGAATTTCAACGCGATGTCGTGATCGACCTGTACGCCTATCGTCGGTGGGGGCACAACGAGGGCGACGAACCCCGATTCACGCAACCCCGCATGTACTCCGTGATCGATCGCCGCGCGAGTGTCCGCGAACAATATCTCAATCGCTTGTTAGAGATTGGAAAAATCTCGCCGGAAGAAGCCGAGGACATCCAGCGACAGCGGACCGAAAAGCTGGAGACCGAGTTTGCGGCCAGTCAGAACGAAAGCTTTGTTCCCGACACCCAGACGTTGGCCGAAAACTGGAGTGAGTTTTTCGGCGGCCCGGAACCTCGCGAACCAACCGACACCACGGTGGACAAACAGGACCTGGCTGAGTGGGTCGACTCGCTGACCCGACTGCCCGAGGGATTCTCGGCCCATAAAAAATTGAAACGCCCCATGGCCAATCGACGCGAAATGGCGTTGGGTAACAAGCCGTTCGATTGGGCCACCGCCGAAGCCGCCGCGTTTGCCTCGCTCCTGGCCCAAGGTCACCCGATTCGGATGACAGGACAGGATTGTCAACGAGGAACGTTCAGCCACCGTCACGCCGTCTTGCACGACGTCAAAACGGGCGAACTGTATACGCCATTGGAACACGTCAGCGGCGACCAAGCCCGACTGGATCTTCACAATAGCCCGCTGAGCGAAGCCGGCGTGCTCGGGTTTGAATACGGATATTCCTTGGACCTGCCCGACGGTCTGGTCGTTTGGGAAGCCCAGTTCGGAGACTTCTGGAACTGTGCACAAGTCATCGTCGACCAATTCATCGCCAGCGCAGAAGACAAATGGAATCGACTGAGCGGGCTGGTGATGCTGTTGCCGCACGGATTCGAAGGCCAGGGACCGGAACACTGTAGCGCTCGATTTGAACGTTTTTTGGCGATGGTCGCCGAGCACAATATCCAGGTCTGCCAGCCCACCACGCCAGCACAGTACTTCCACCTATTGCGTCGGCAAGTGATCTGCAAATGGCGAAAGCCGCTGATTGTATTGACCCCAAAGAGTTTGCTGCGGCACCCCAAAGTAGTCAGCAAGTTCAACATCGTCGCGGACGGTCAATTCAAAAAAATCCTGCCGGATCGCAAGGTACGGCTGGCAAACTGTCGCCGATTGCTGCTGTGCACCGGCAAAGTGTATTACGATCTGATGGAAGCGCGACGAAAGCGAAAAATCGAAGGCGTCGCCATCATGCGTGTCGAACAGTTGTATCCGCTGAGCCAAGCTGAACTGCTCAAGTCGATCAACGAATTGCCGGAAGGCACGGAAATCTGCTGGGTTCAAGAAGAACCCGAGAACATGGGAGCCTGGCCCTACATCAAACTGCATTACGCCGACGCAGCTGGCAAACGGTACCAGTTGATGCGCGTCACGCGGCCGGAGTCAGCAAGTCCGAGTACCGGCAGCATGGCGGCACACAAGATCGAACAAGCTGAATTGATCGACGCCGCGTTTGCAAATCTGAAATAGTCGCCGACGTCGGGCGACGGAGGTCGGGCAGAGCATTCACGGCTAGCTCGCTGTCCCCGAACTCGCTGGCCAGGAATTTGTCCTGGCGTCAGCGCAAACGTGCCAGGACAGGTCCTGGCCTACGACTACGACGATGACTCGACCGCCCCGTCATGACGCGTCATTCACACCAGCGGTTACCGGCCTTCGCGCAACTTATTGAAGTAATCGGTCGCGTGCTCTTGCTCGGTGCGTGGCAAGTTCTCTGTGTCGAGCGCTTTGCTTTCTTCGGCTAACGCTCCTTCGACAAGATTCTTCAGCTCTTCGCGTGACACACCCTTCTTGTTGGGACCGTCTGCAAAACCGGCGATAATCGCTTTGCCTTTCTTGACGTTGCCGCGGACCTGCGTTTCGTAGGTGTTGGTGTCCCCTTCCTGTTCAGGACGATCGCCCTGGCCGTTTCCTTTTCCCATTCCGTCACCTTGGCCCTGACCTTGGCCTTGACCCATCCCAAACTGATTTCCCTGACATTGTTGGCAACCGCCGCCACCACAATTCTTGCATCGCATCTGGCTTTTTGATTGCGACAGTTCGTCCAACGTCGATTGCAAGTCTTCCAGTTCGGACATTTCTTGTTGCATGTCGCCCAATTGATCAGCCATCTTTTGCAGGGCATCGGCGGCTTCGCCTGGCTTGCCATTTTTCATGGCCTGTTGAGCTTGGTTCATCGCTTCGGCCATATTCTGCATTTGCTGCATCTGGCTGTCTTTTTGTTGCATTTCGTTGAGCTGCTGCTGCATTTTGGCGGCATCGGCGCCTCGGCCCTCTGCCTTAGCTTGCTCGATCTTTTTCTGCAGCTCTTGTTTTTTCTGCTCGTGCTGCTTGACCGCGTCCTGCAACTGCTTCTTCATCTGTTCGACCTGCTTTTTCAGCTGATCTTTCTCCTGCTCGCTCAGTTTGCCGTCACGCATCTTGCTGGCCAAATCTTTGACCATCTCCTTGGCCTTGCCGAAATCGCCTTTTTCGATCGCTTTGGCAACCTTATCTCCGGGCCCCGCTTCCAAGCCTTTCATCTGCGACATCGCTTTTCGCATTTGCTCGCTCGAGCCGAGTTGATTGCGGCGTTCTTCCAATTCCTTTTTCAAGTCGTTCATCGCAATCATGGCTTCTTTGCGATTCATGTTTTGCTTTTGCGCAATCTTATTCAGATCCGCTTCCATTTTCTCAAAGAGTTCTTTGGCCTCTTTTAAGCCCTTGGCGTCAGCATTTCGCTTTTGTTGCTGAATTCGTTTTTTCAGTTGTGCCGCAACCTTCTTCACCTGCTCGACTTCCGCCTGATCCGACTTCATCGTGCTGCTGGCGTCGCTCTGACTCACTGGTTCAACCAACAACAACACAATGGCCAGAATGGGAATCAACGAAAACGGCAACAGCCCGAGCCGGGATGGTTTCAGAGCAAACCGATCGGCGACTTCTAGCTGACTAGCCCGCTTGTCCGCATCGGCCATCAAAGCCAAACCGAATTCGCTTTCGCGATCATGATCGCCCAGTGACAGCGAACTACTCAGTCGCTCCCGCAAACCAAAACGCCGATCGACCTCCGCCGCCACGGAGTCCGACGAGGGAGCGGTCGCGAAGGTGTAGACACCCGCTGCCAGCAACGCGGCGACGACCGAACCACCAATCCAGTTGTAGGACCACGCATCGAAATCAACGTTGATCACCCAGATTGCGGGGATAGCAATTGCGATTGTGGCGACAATCAGTGCCGCAAAAAGCGTGTAAGACAGCGCCCGGCCGAATGCACCGAGCATCAGTCGTCGTCGGGCAGCAGAAACTTTCGATTCAATTCGATTCATGGCCTGAGCCCAGAATTAGCTGGGTGTCTTTGATTGAACGTGCGTTGGGTGATTCCGCAAAATCACCACACAAACGAAGCCGTTTGTATGTTTCTATTACGGTGAAAACCCGGTTAGAGTTGGGTCGCCTTTTGACGATGTCCCCTAGTATAGAGGGCAGAACGGGGCATCATTAAAGGCGAAAAATCGATTTTCAGCGTGATTCCCCTATTTCACCGCAAAAAACGATGCTTGCTGACACCCAACTTCCCGATCCCGATCAGTTTCCAGATGCCGATGTTGTGATCTTTGACGGTCAGTGCAATTTTTGCCGCTCACAGGTCAAAACACTTCATCGGTTGGATTGCTGCGGTAACCGACTCGCTTTCCTTTCGCTTCACGACGAACGAGTCGCTCAGCGGTACCCCGATCTAACGCATGACCAGCTGATGGAACAGATGTTTGTCGTGGATCCCCAAGACCGCCGACATGGAGGCGCCGATGCGGTTCGGTACTTGAGTCGACGGTTGCCGATGCTGTGGATCGCCGCACCCATTCTCCATCTGCCCTTTTCCGCCGGTTTGTGGCGCTGGATGTACAACCAAGTCGCGAAACGGCGTTACAAATTGGCTGGCAAATCTTGCGAAAACGACGCCTGCAGTATCCATCTGGACTGAACTCTGGCATCCGTTCCTGCCGTGACGCCAGTATGGTTTCTAAGCAAACCAATCGACAGCGTTTTTGAACATCGCCAATCCGTCACCCTGTTCTGGCTGTTCTTTTCGTCGCGTCCAAAACGGATGCTGAGTGGGATCAATGTGGCGTTCGGGGTGCGGCATCAATCCAAATACGCGGCCACTGGCATCACAAACGCCCGCTACGTTGGCGTCGGCACCGTTTGGGTTGGCGGGAAAGGGCAGAATGTCATCCTGCAAAGCCCCCTGCTCTCCGTCGCAATATCGAACGGCCAAACGACCGCTCTGACGTAATTGGGACAAGATCGACTCGTCGGCGGCGACAAATTTCCCTTCGGCATGCGCCATTGGCAAATACATCCGCTCGATTCCCTTCAGAAATACGCACGGGGTTTCATC
>JABDKS010000557.1 GCA_013002105.1 Pirellulaceae bacterium
GGCGAGCGATGGGCCCAACATTGGCTGGACGTGATTCGCTGGGCCGAGACGGTCGGATTTGAAACGAATGCCGAGCGAAAACAGGCGTGGCCTTACCGCAATTGGGTCATCGAATCATTCAACGCCGACAAACCTTACGACCAATTCATCGCTGAACAAATCCTCGGCGACTCGCTGGGCGTCGACCCAGCGCTCGGGTTCCTGGTCTCCGGACCGGCCAATCTGCCCGGCCAAGTCGGTCGCGACGAAGAAGCGATGCGGCAAGCTCGACAAGATGAATTGGACGAAGTCATTGGGACGTTCAGCCAATCCGTCCTGGGTCTGACAGTCGGTTGCGCCCGTTGCCACAATCACAAATTCGATCCGATCTTGCAAAAAGACTACTACGCGATGCAAGCGGTTTTCGCCGGACTTCAGTACGGCAACCGACGATGGCGTGGCGAGGAAAATGATCGATGGGCAGCGCAGATCCCCGCGATCCGGGCCGATCTGGACCAATTGCTTCGCCGCCTCGAAACGCTCCGGCAAAAACACGATCTCCGACCGCCACTGCAGTCACCGCAAAGCGAGTTGTTTGACGCCGTCGCGACCACGGCGATCCGCATGGAGATTGTCGCTACCACAAACAATCAACCAGCATCGCTATATGAATTGCAGGCCTGGACCACGCCATCCTCTGAAGACACCCGCAACGTCGCGCTTGCGCAAGCCGGCAGTACACCATCGGCATCCAGTTTTGCACTGGCCAATCAAACGCGTCACTTTGACAATCTGGTCGACGGATCGGTCGACCGTCGCCAAGCCTTTCCGTGGGTTGCCGCCACTGCTGGTCCGGCCTGGGTTCAGGTCGATTTTGCGAAGATCGAAACGATCGATCGAATCGTGTGGGAAAGCGGTAGTAGCGTGCCGGCCGACTACAAAATCCTAGTGCGTGCCACCGACACCGATCAGTGGGTGACTGTGGCATCGACGTCGGACCGATTGCCACAAATCAGTGACACACGCAAAGCGGATCAAATTCGCTTGAGCAAGCTTAGCGCATCCGATGTGTCCGCCATCGCAAAATGCATCGAACAAGTTCGCAACACGCAATCCAAACTCAACCGCTTTTCCACCGGCCCACAACTTTACGCGGCCAGTTTCTCCGGCACGCCACCGGAGACTTGGCAATTGCGACGCGGCGATCCGATGCAACGCATCGCGGTGGTTGCTCCATCGACACCAACGGTTTTGGGCGGACTCGATTTGTCGGTCGATGAACCCGAACTCCACAGGCGACAAGCTTTGGTCGCCCAAACGATGCGACCGAACCATCCGCTCACCGCACGGGTGATTGTCAATCGAATCTGGCAACAGCATTTTGGGACGGGTTTGGTCGACACCCCGTCGGATTTCGGCCTGATGGGATCGCGTCCGACGCATCCCGAACTGCTCGATTGGCTGGCAACAGAATTGGTTTCCCACGACTGGTCGATCAAACCTATCCACCGGCTGATCGTTACCAGCCGAACATTTCGACAAGATAGTCGACCCAACGACGAAGCCATCGCCATCGATGCGAATTCGCGATTGTTGTGGCGATTTCCCCCGCGCAGAATGGAGGCCGAAGCGATCCGCGATTCCATTCTTGTCACCAGCGGAAATCTTAACTTGAGTGCGGGCGGTCGAGGCTTCGATTTTTTTCGCCAACGCGGTGGCCTTTCCGATTACACGGCCAAGGAAACGTTCGATCCCGCGGGATGGCGGCGGATGATTTATGCACACAAGATCCGCATGCAGAGTGTTGATATCTTCGGCACGTTCGATTGCCCCGACGCCGGCCAGATGAAACCCAAACGGACTCGATCGATTACCCCGATTCAGTCGCTCAGTCTGTTCAACAGCCCGTTTGTCCTTCGCCAAGCAAGTTTCTTTGCCGATCGAGTTCGCCGCGAATCGGGTACCGACCCGCGCAACCAAATCGATCACGCGTTTCAGCTCGCTTACTCGCGACCAGTCAGCGACCACGAAAGACAGCAACTGGTCTCGTTGGTGCGAGAGCACGGGCTGCAACAACTCTGCCGCGTCCTTTTGAACTCCAGCGAATTTCTCTATATCCGATGATGAACCGGCCTGTCTCCCGAACCCAATACAGCCGACGACGTTTCCTGAGCGGTAGCGCCGCTGCGCTACCCAACATCGCGCTGGCCGCGATGACGGCTGAACAAACGCGCGGACAAACGCCCCCGGCTCTCGCCGCAGATCCCAACGAACCTGGGCTGGCACATTTTCCCGCCAAAGCACAGAACGTGATCATGGTGTTTTGCTCCGGCGCGCTCAGTCACGTCGACACTTTCGACTACAAACCTGAACTGCTCCGGCGCGACGGCCAACCGTTGCCGGGCAACGACAAGCTGGTTTCGTTTCAGGGACCCAACGGCAATCTCACCGCGCCGCTTTGGAAGTTTCGACCGCGTGGACAATCGGGCAAGATGGTCAGCGATCTGCTACCACACATTGGTGATCTGGCCGATGATATTTGCTTTTTTCATTCGTTAACGAATAAATCCAACACGCACGGCCCGGCTGAGAACGTGATGAATACCGGATTTGCGTTCGATGGATTTCCCAGCATGGGATCGTGGATCCATTTTGGTTTGGGAAGCGAAAATGAGAACTTACCCGCGTTTGTCGCGATCGAAGATCCACGTGGGATGCCCCAGTCGGGTCCGAATAACTGGGCCAGCGGTTTTCTACCGGCCGCATTCCAAGGAACGCCGCTCAGCACAACCAAGCCGATTCGATATTTGAATCCGCCCAAGTCAATCTCAGCGTCAACCGACCTAGCGGCCCGCGGTGCACTGTCTTTCTTGGAGGAACAATACCAAACTGGATTTCCAAACGATGGACAACTTGCCGCCCGCATTGCCAGCTACGAACTTGCTGCCAGAATGCAATTACACGTCCCGCAGGTCGCCGATTTATCGACCGAGTCGGCTGCAACCCTAAAGATGTACGGTGCGGATAGCCCGAACAAGACGAAAGCGGACTTTGCAAACAACTGCATCTTAGCGCGACGACTGATCGAAAACGGTGTGCGATTTGTACAACTGTTCAACGGAGCCTACGCATCGGGCGGACGAATCAACTGGGACGGTCACAGCAAACTGAAGGAACAATACGATGTTCACGGCGAGATTCTCGATCAGCCGGTCGCTGGACTGCTGCAAGATCTCAAGCAACGCGGAATGTTGGAATCGACACTATTGGTCTTCGCAACCGAATTTGGCCGCATGCCGATGTTTCAGGCGGGTACTTACGGTCGTGATCACAATCCGCTGGGTTTCACCTGTTGGTTGGCCGGTGCTGGTGTCAAATCGGGTTTCAGTTACGGTGCCACGGATGACTTTGGTTTCAAGGCGGAACAAAACGTTGTCACCGCCCACGACTTCCACGCCACCATTCTTCATTTGCTTGGCTTGGATCACAAACGACTGACGTTCTATCACAACGGCATTCAACGGCGACTCACCGATGTTCACGGTCACGTCATCCGCGACGTGCTCGCTTGAACAGCAAAGAAACAACAATGGGGATCTTTGACTTTTTAAGAGGATCGAAAGTGTCGATCATTTCCAATCTGATTTATCTGACTGAGCAAGCAAAATTTTGCGGTGTCGAACAAGAACTCCGTCAACACGCCGCCGCGGGATCAGCGTCGACAAGACGAATAGCTCGTTGACACTTTGACGTGAAAACAACAGCCCGATGCCACGTGTGCCAGCGATCCGTTTACGAAGTTCACCGCGGCTGACAAACTCAAACAACGAGCGAAAGAAGAAATCCAATGCCAAATGATTCTGCCAATCCAACCAGCGTGGATTCGTTGCGAATGGGCC
>JABDKS010000572.1 GCA_013002105.1 Pirellulaceae bacterium
GTGCCACTTTCGCCTTCGATCAGCACCGGATTGTCGGTTGGTGCAACTCGATCAATCAGCCGAAAGACTTTCTTCATCGGCTCTGATTCGCCGATCATCTTGAATACGGGACGCTTGTTTCGGTCGATGACTTCTCGAAGTTGCGTGTTTTCTTTTCTCAGCTTTCTCCGGTCCAAGGCCCTCAGACATCGGCCTTCCAGTTCGCCCATCGGAAACGGCTTCGACAGAAAGTCGAACACACCACGACGCATCGACTCGACGGCGTTTTCAATCGTCCCTTCGCCCGTCAGCACGATGATCTCGGTATCGGGGTTGACGTCTCGCATTCTTTGAACGAGTTCCAGACCGCTAAGGCCGGGCAGATTCCAGTCGAGTACCGCGATGTCGAAGTCGCGTTTTTCACATTGGCTGATGCCGTCCTGCCCGCTGGTGGTATGGGTCACCTGATGTCCGTTCTTCTGGAACCAGCGCATGCAACCGGCTGCAAAGTCGGCGTCATCGTCCACGAACAGGATGTCGAATGATTCGTTTTTCATTTCAGCATTGTAGGACAGGCAGCTTGCATGTCACGCCGTCTCAATCGGCGCCAACAGGCTGGCAGCCTGTGTTACGGCGGGGCGGACAGTTAGAATACTCATCATGAATAGCACTCAAGAACTGTTGGAAAGCGACCTGCGTGGCCAGACGCGCGTCTTAAAACGATTGGCTCAAGGAGCGTCTCTTAACGAAGTGCTTCACACGCTGATCGACGTGGCCGAAGAATCTCGGCCGGAAATGATTGCTTCGGTCTTGTTGGTCGATGAAGCAACCGGTTGCCTGCGGAATGGGGCTTCGCGACGACTGCCGGCGTTCTATTGTGACATCGTCGATGGAACGATGCCCGGTCCGGCTGTCGGCTCCTGTGGCACGGCTGCGTACACTGGCAAACGCGTCATTGTGGAAGACATCAAAACCGATCCGCTCTGGGAACGGGATCGCGACATCGTCTTGGGTGCCGGCCTTCAAGCCTGCTGGTCGGAACCGATTATCTCCTCAACCGGCGAAGTCTTGGGCACGTTCGCCATGTACTACCAAAGCCCTCGCGCGCCGGACGAGAATGAGCTGGAATTCGTGTCCAGCAGTGCGAACTTAGCTGCGCTCGCCATTGAACGACTTCGATATCAAGACAAGCTTTTGCAGGCGGAACGACTTGCGGCGATGGGGCAGATGGTTACGGCGATCGCCCACGAAAGTAGAAACGCCCTTCAGCGAATACAAGTTGGCGTGGATGTGCTGCAATACGAGATCGAGGAAGGCAGTGAAGCTCGTGACGACCTCGACCGTATCAGCCGGGCCAAGGCCGATTTGCAGCACCTTCATGATGAACTTCGCAGCTTTGCGGGGCCGATTCAGTTGAACACATCCACCGGAAATGTGGCGGAAGTCTGGCGACAAGCGTGGACGAATCTGCGCGTTTCTCGGAAAGACCGTGATGCGCAATTGGTCGAAGAGATCACCGATGTCGAGTTGAGCTGCGATTTCGACGCATTCCGTATTGAACAGGTATTCCGCAACCTCTTTGAGAATTCTCTGGCCGCATGCGGCGATCTTGTGCGGATAAAGGTGACCTGTCGAAATACGCACATCGACGGAGTCCCCGGTTTGTCAATTTCAGTGCGCGACAACGGACCGGGACTGCCAGAGGAGATTCGCTCGAGAGTCTTCGAGGCATTTCATACGACAAAAGCGAAGGGAACGGGCCTTGGCATGGCAATTGCGAAGAGATTCGTTGAAGCACACCACGGCACACTCGAACTCGGAAACGATCGGAGCGGTGGTGCTGAATTCGTAATCAAGCTGCCTCGAAAGTCGCAATGACAGCCCACCTAAGAATCGTGATCGCCGATGACGAAGAAGACATTCGTCACGGGTTTCGTCGTTTGCTGAGCAAGCTCGGCTGTGAAGTCGTCGGCGAAGCAGCGGACGGACGGGAACTGGTCGCCGTTTGTCTGTCAGAGCAGCCTGACCTGGTGATTACCGACATCCGCATGCCGGAAATGTCAGGTATCGAAGCAGCCAAGGTGATTGCAGAAACACAGTCGATCCCGGTCATTATCGTTTCATCCCACGAACGCCCAACCGACGAAGACTGCAAAATTATCGCCGACTTTCTGCTCAAGCCTGTCGGCATGCCGGACTTGGAAGCGGCGATTGCGAAGGCCTGCAACGCTGCGTAGTGCTGGCAGCCTGCCTGCAATGAATCAGGCTGGCAGCCTGTTTTACGTTTCAACCGCGCATATGTGGGCAAGGATTGCTTCTGACTGTCCGCCGAGGGACAAGTCACCCATCGAGTTGCTTGTGCATCACAAGCGAGTCGACCAATCAGCAATTGACCCGTGGACCACGCGCCGCATCAAACAAGAAGTCTTCATGTGAAGCGCGCTCCAGGCAATGAAAAGCGATCGTACGGACTAGCAGAAACTGGCATCGAGCATGAACAGTAGCATCAAGAATTGATCCTCGCGGACATCAGACGCGACTTGTCCTGCAATCCAACCTGGCCCAAGTAACAGGACGTGCCGCTCGACACGACCTTCGGCGAGAGCTCTGGGCGGTTCGCCGGTAACTATTAATCAAAATCTTGCAGGAATCTGGTAAACAAGGCAGACTTCTTGCATAAGTAACCCTGAGGGGAGCAACTTGTTGATACAGATAGAGACCCGCTCTGCCCTGCCTCTCAATTCATGATTTTTAAATTACTCTTGCAAAGTTTTGATTTTTGCGACGCTGGTCGCGTCAAAGTCGGCAAACCCCAATCCCGGAAACGAACGACAGCCATTCGCACCGTTTTTTCCGCTGCTTTACGCACGTCGGCAATGAATCGGACGAACAGTCAGTTGATCAATCTATGTCGATACGATGCCAGTACGACGTTTGTCGCTCGGACGGTTCGACGTTTGTCCGCAACCGTTTTCGGCCGTCTTTTACGGCGTCAAAGTGATTTGGCGACCATCGCGACGCCACGCCCAGTCCAAGTGAATGAATTGATTTGACAAGCCGACTTCAATTCCCATAATCCTGCTCGCTCGATCATCGAGCATCTCATCCAACCAGCCAACGACCAGCCCAGCACCCGGCTCTACGCCCGCAGCGACTTTCGCGGCGCGGCTTTCTTTGGATCTGTCGCGCACCGAGCGATGACGCGGCGGATTCTGGTCCCCCTTTTTCACGGCTTCGCGGCCTGCCGATTGTTTGGCATTCGCGACGAAGCTTTTGCATGAAGCAAGGAAATCCATGTCGCAGCCACCATTGCTGTTAACCGTCGGCGAGATCGCCCGCCGGACCGACACGAAGATCCACCGCATCGAATACATCATTCGATCGCGAAACATCCAGCCGATCGGCTGGGCTGGCCACGCCCGCGTATTCGCCGAGGCCAGTTTGGATCACATCGCCAGCGAACTCCGCCGCATGGACGCGGATCGCCAACCTCCGACAAGTTTGAACGGTTAAGGAGAACCAATCATGACAACGCAAACAGAACCCGATGCAGCATATTCAGTACAGGGTGTCGCCCATCGTTACATCGATGCGGGCCTGCTCGTGCTTCCGGCCGATTCCGCGACGAAGCATCCGACGCTCGATTCGTACAAACAGTACCGCGACAAGCGACCCATCGAAAAGCAGAACGAAGTTTGGTTTTCGTCAGCCAGGGCGATTTGCATTTTGACCGGTGCGGTGTCAGGAAGCCTCGAAGTGCTCGACTTCGATCAAGGTGGTCAAGCATTTGACGCATGGTGTGACGCGGTCGTCGAACGCGATGCGAGAATTCTGCAGCGTATCGTCGTGCAGAAGTCGCAATCCGGCGGACGGCATGTCTTCTATCGCAACGAGTTCATCACGCCGGGGAGCACCACGCTGGCTCGCACGATCTCACCGAAAGTCAGCGGAAAAGACACGTTGATCGAAACGCTCGGCGAGGGAAGCTTGGTGATGTGCGATCCGTCGCCTGGATACGTTGTCTTGCAAGGCGATTTGACGAATCTGCCCGTCATGTCGATCGACGAGCGGGCGATCATGGTGGAGGCGGCCTGCTTGTTCGATGAAGCAAAGTCGACAAGCGACGAACCGACAGAGAAAACTCCGTCGGAAAAATCCGAGAGAAGGACCACCAGTGATGGAACCCAGCCGGGCGACGACTTCAACCAACGTGGCGATGTAGGGGCAATTCTCACCACGCATGGTTGGCGTTTGATTCGCGATGGCCGCAACCAACATTGGTGCCGTCCGGGTAAGACCCATGGTTGCAGCGCGACGTTGAAAGATGGCGTGTTCTTTGTTTTCAGTTCCAACGCGGCTCCGTTTGAACCAAAGGATTCGTACTCGCCCTTCGCCGTCTACACGATGCTCCAGCACGGAGGCGATTTCTCAGCGGCCACGCGGCAGCTTGCGTCCGAAGGCTATGGGCAAGCGGCCGACAGCGACGTAGATCTGACGAGCTTTCTGAACGGCCTTTCAAGTGCGGGTCAACCGGTGGCGAGACAGGCACCGGAGCCAGAACTTCCCGACCCTGGCCCTGTTCCCGAGTCGTTGCTCCAAGTTCCCGGCTTCATCTCCGATGTCATGTCGCATTGCCTCGACACCGCCCCTTATCCAAATCCGACGCTCGCTTTCGCCGGAGCCATGGGGTTGCTCGCCACACTGGCTGGACGCAAAGTGCGTGACCCCGGCGACAATCGAACGAATCTGTATCTGCTGGGACTCGCTCACTCCGCCGCCGGCAAGGATTGGCCGCGAAAATTAAACGTGCAGATACTACATCGCGTCGGCATGGCAAATTGCGTTGGTGAACGATTCGCATCCGGCGAAGGCATTCAGGATGCACTACATCTGACACCCTCGATGCTGTTCCAAACCGACGAGGTCGATGGCATGTTGCAGTCGATCAAGAAATCTAACGACGCTCGCTACGAAAATGTCCTGTCCACGTTGCTGACGATGTATTCATCCGCCAATACGGTGTATCCCATGCGGCGGAAGGCAGGCAAGGAATCGCCGGGAACGATTGACCAGCCATGCTTGGTGGTCTTCGGTACGGCGATTCCAAACCACTACTACGCCGCATTGTCAGAGCGGATGCTCACCAACGGCTTCTTCGCTCGTATGATGATCCTGGAATGCGGAGAGCGCGGCCGTGGACAGGAGCCGAAGATTGCCGAGGTGCCCGAGGAGATCATGAACGTGGCTCGCTGGTGGGCAGACTACCAACCCGGCAGCGGCAACCTTGGCCCTTGGCATCCGCGACCGATAATTGTGCCTCACGACGATGCGGCCAAAGAACTTCTCATTGCGTCGCGACTGAAAGCTGAGAACGAGTACGCGAAGGCAGAACGAAAGAATGACTCGGTGGGGACGACAGTCTGGGGCCGCGTCAACGAACAGACTCGCAAACTGGCGTTGCTGTACGCCATCAGTGCGAACCACGAATCACCGGTGATCAACGAAGCGGCGGCCAACTGGGCGATGACGTTGCTTGATCACCTGACGCAGCGGATGCTATTCATGGCTTCATCACACGTGGCGGAGAGCCTATTTGAAACGGACTGCTTGAAGGTTTTTGCAAAGATTCGCAAAGAGAAGACACGCACGATCAGCCACAGCAAGTTGCTCAAAGCGATGGCAATGGAAGCTGTGTTATTCAAGAAGCTAATGGCAACCTTGGCGGAACGGGGTGACATAATCGTCGAAAGTGAATCGACTGCGGGCCGGTCCGGAACCCACTACCGATTGAACCGTCCCTAGCAGAGATCCGCGGCCAGGAAAGAAGGTCGCGGTTGGAAAGAGGTTGCTCCGGCGGTGGATGCCGACGATCGGAAAGAAGCCGAAAGAACGGAAAGAAGTCAGAAAGAAGTTTGATTGAAAAAGAACGTAAATAACACACTTTTCACTCTTCTTTCCCTCTTTCCTCTCTCCCACCCCTCGCAACGATTTTCCGGTGTATTCGCATGTGCACGCGACATGCCCCGGAAAGAAGAAAGAAGTTAATCGCGGCTCGATCCCAACGTGGTGACCGAGCATCGAACGGGTCCTCCCGGCGAGATGCTTTCAGGTCAGTCCCCACGCACCAGCGGCATTAGTACTCAGAGTTGCTTTCCTAGAACACGTTGTCCGACTTTTGGAGAAATGAATGAAGAAGAATCATTTTGAATTGGCCTCGCGGTTAGTCGCTGAGATCGAAGTCTTCGGAGATCTTCCGATCGCAGAATTTGGAATCCGAACCAACTGGCTGAGCGGAATGCAGAACCATGGCATTCCCTTCGTGCCAACTTACTGGTCCGGCCGCCGTGACCCTCGCAAAAAGATGCGATTGGTGCGAGCCACACAACAATTGGTCGAACTTGGCCGATTGGAGCGTCTGACTAGGTCGCGGCGTGATCGTACCAGCCACGTCATTCCGAAGGCCGAGTTCCTCGTCGATACGGTCAAAGAACTCAGCAATCAAGTCCATCTTCCCGCGTTCTTCGATGGGCTGAGAAAGACCGTCTGGGGTTACGACATGATCGCCGAAATTCATAGACGGCTTGAATCCACAAACGTCCAGCAGAGTGAGTCGATCGAAAACACCCGTTGAACAACAAAACCAAAGAACTACCCACACAGCCAACCACCAAACGACTCCGCCTTTGAGAATTCTCCGTCATGCCGACAGACGTCGGCCACCTTTTTTCTCTGGAGTTTGGATGCTCACCAAAGTCGATCCCCCATCGCCTTCACCCCAGTCCCGCCAACAACAAATCGCCACTTGTTTGGCCGATGCAATCATCAATCTGCGAGCGTTATCGCGGGTCTCGCGGCCGATCTCTGAGCGTTCTTCCGAAAGTTTCCAAAGCTCGGTTGACTCGTCTGCGAACTCAGGGCTCAGTGTCACGACGCCGAACGTCTCGGCGGCCAAACCACCGCACCCCGGAGTCCCCTATGAAGCTTAACGTTGCCAAGGAGGTCGCACGGCTGCAGAAGATGACCTGCGGCGAACTACGCGACCAATTCGCGACCTTCACCGGCGAAACCACGAACGCAAAAAACCGCAAATGGCTGATTCGCCGCATCGTTTGGCGGATGCAAGCCCGCGTCGAAGGCGGCCTTTCATCGGACGCCATCAACCGCATCCGTGAACTGGCTGACGGCGCCGACTTGCGAGTCACTTCGCCGGCCACACGGCGTCTTTCCGATGACGCTGGCAAACGCACCCAAGCGTTACCCACCGGAGTGCCGTCCGCCGCCATGCCGCTGCCAGGAACGCTCATAACGCGAGTTTACAAAGGCCGCGAGATTCGCGTCCGCGTCACGCCTAACGGCTTTGAATATGAAGGCGAACTATTTGGTTCGCTATCCGCCGTCGCCAAACACGTCACCGGGTCGCACTGGAGCGGCAACCGGTTCTTCAAACTCAATCAACAGGAATCCAAATGATGAAAGAAACAAAAAAGGCCGTGCGATGCGCGATCTACACCCGCAAGAGCACCGAAGAGGGACTCGACCAAGACTACAATTCTCTGGACGCCCAACGTGATTCCGCCGAGGCCTATGTCGCTTCCCAGAAACACGAAGGTTGGGAAGTCGTCGCCAAGTCCTACAGCGATGGCGGATTCACCGGCAGCAACATGGAACGGCCCGCATTGCAAAACCTGTTGGCCGACATCGAAGCTGGCGAAATCGACTGCGTGATTGTCTACAAGGTCGATCGGCTCAGCCGGTCGCTGCTCGACTTCACCAAAATCGTCGAAATCTTCGACCAACACGGCGTTTCGTTCGTCAGCGTCACCCAGCAGTTCAACACGTCGACTTCGATGGGACGACTGGTCCTGAATGTGCTGCTGTCGTTCGCCCAGTTTGAACGCGAAATGATCAGCGAACGGATTCGTGACAAGGTGGCTGCGTCCCGGCGACGCGGCAAATGGTCCGGCGGAATGCCGCTATTGGGTTACAGGGTCGAGAACAAGAAGCTGATCGTCGATGACATCGAAGCCGACCGCGTTCGGCAAATTTTTGATCTGTATATCGAACATCGCTCACTGCTGCCCGTCATCAAAGAACTCAATCGACGCGGCTGGACCACTAAACAATGGGTAACGAAGAAGGGTGACCACCGTGGCGGACGCGAGTTCACCAAGAACGCGGTCTACAAGTTGCTGACCAATGTCACCTACATCGGCAAGATTCGCTACAAGGACGAAACCCACGAAGGCGAACATGAAGCAATTGTTCCCCTGGACCTATTCGGCCGCGTCCAAACGCAACTCAAAGCCAACGGCCAATCCGGCGGCACTGGAGTTCGCAACAAACACAACGCGATTTTGAAAGGTTTGATTTGGTGCCGAGCCTGCGGGCGGCCGATGACGCACTCGTATAGTTGCAAAGGCAACAAACGATATCGCTACTACGTCTGCGGCACGGCGATGCAAAAGGGCTGGTCCGAATGCCCATCGCCCTCCGTGCCCGCGGGTGAAATCGAACGCTTCGTCGTCAAACAGATTCAATCCATCGGTACCGACGAAGACTTGCTCAACCAAACCATCGGCCAGATTGAGTCACGATCGGTCCTACGGCGAGACAATCTCGAAGCGGAACGCAAATCGCTGAACCGCCAACTTCGCAACGACCACGAAAAGCTGCGTGCCATCGCCGCCAACGCAACCAACAACGGCCGAGTCGCCGGCCTGGCCGAATTGCAATCGCGGATCGAAGCCGCCAGCGAGCGGTTGAAAGTGATCAAAGCCGAACTGCAAGCACTCCAAGATCAAAGCATCGACACCGCCGATGTGCGACGACTGCTCGCCGGCTTTGAAGAGCTCTGGCAAACGATCCAGCCTCGCGAACAAGTTCGGCTCACTTCGCTACTCGTTGACCGAGTCGACTTCGATGGCGTCGCAGGCAACCTGGGCATCACGTTCCACGACACCGGCATGCAAAGCCTCACCGCCGGCAACCTGGAGGTGACCGAATGAACGCCAAACTCACCGTCAACCGATCCTTCCACGTCCAAACCCGCCGCAACGGCAGCAAGGCTCTGGCCAACGGCAAAGCCTCCACCAAACCGCTCGGCCGCATCCAACGCATTGCCCGCTTGCTGGCCCTCGCCCACCGCAGTCGCGATCTCGTTCGCGACGGCGTCGTCATCAACCAATCCGAACTGGCCCACTACGGCCAGATCTCTACAACCCGCATGTCCCAAATCATGTGGCTCGATAATTTGGCCCCCGACATCCAAGAACAAATCCTCGCCCTCCCACGAACCGTCCAAGGCCGAGACACGATCCAAGAACGAGACGTCCGCCCGATCGCCAAAACTCATGACTGGGCCCGTCAGCGCAAGATGTGGGCGGCTCTTCAGAAACGAGTACAAGCTCCATCGCCGACCGAACCGATCTGACCCCGAGATCAAGCTATCTGGTCTCATCCCGACACGCCGCCGCGTTTGCCCAACGTCGCGGCGTGTTTGCGTTTACCGGACCGTTTGCCGGCCAAACCGATCCTCGCGACACGTGGCGTTTGTGGCGGCGGGTTCGGCATGTTGCAGAATGTGCCGCAAATCGGCCGAGTGTTCCCACAATTGCGTTGATGGACGTGACCAGAGCATGGTTTCATGGGCAAACCAATTCCTCCACCACTCAAACCATTTCCCACCAGAGACCCAGTCATGCCCATGACCGCAGCCCAAACGAACCGCGCCGCGGCACTACGAACCGCGATGCAAAAGTTAGATCCCGAGACTTACCAAGACATCCGCCGGTCGTACTACAAGATTGCTGAAGAACTTCGCCCCTTGGCTGAAGCCCTCGAAAAGGCCGACGCTGACCAAGACCAAACGGCAGGCCCACTTCTCGAAGAACACGCGATCTTCGCCAGGATGCTTGAAGTTTTGGACGAAAGCGTGCTGGGGGCCGTTGTTTGATGACCAAGCATAATACGCCAAGCGACTTCCAACCCGGCCAGCGCGTTCGACTGGTTTCGATGAGCGACGATCCCGATCCCATCGCCGTGGGAGCCACTGGAACAATCGTCAACGTGCGACCGCTATCCGATTGGTCGCAGATCGACGTCGACTGGGACAACGGTCGAGCCTTGATGCTATCGATTCCGCCGGATGAGATTGAGCGAATCGAGTCGTCGAATGATGCTCGATCCTGTTAACCCAGAAGCAGGTTTTCGCCGTCCGGCTCGCATGAGCCGAAGCAAACGGCGAATGAACTTATAGCGCCGTGAAATGGCGAGAGCGCGATAGTCTTGGTCGAGATTTGGCGATTTTAGCCAGCGGTTAGCTCGATCAGCCGGGCGGTGAGAGAGTACCGGAAGTCTCGAAGATGCTATGACACCGCAAAAAGCGTACGTTTTTGGCGGTTCAAACGACGACGGTTGCTTTGGCACTCGTTGCGAACTGGCGTGGCAGCCTGAGTTCGCAGATTGAAAAGAGTACACGCGGAGGGATTCGAACCCCCAACCCTCGGTTCCGAAGACCGATGCGCTATCCAGTTGCGCCACGCGTGCTTGTGTCTCGTTAATTGTAGCGGGATTTTTGGTGCTTGCTACAAGGGCTTTGGACGCCGCTGATGCGAGTTAGGTTCACCCGCAACCGATCGGTCTCCGCCCGCATTTTATTGTACTTCTTTGGCGTTTCTTGCCTAGCTGTTGGATCGAGCGGACTTCGATAGGTCCAAGATTTCCAGGTAACGGACTGAAGTTCATTTTACGGTTGATGCTGGTATTGGGTAACGGACTGGAGTCGCACGGGACGATCGGTTGCTGGTATTGAGGTAACGGACTGAAGTCCGTTCTACGTGCTCGACGTTAATAGTCTTCCATCGGTGGGCAACTGCAGACGAGATTGCGGTCGCCGTAGGTATTGTCGATGCGGCCTACCGTGGGCCAGAATTTGGCGTCCCGCAGCCATGGCTTGGGCCAGGCGGCTTGCTCGCGCGTGTACGGGTGCGTCCAGTCGTCGCGACCAATTTCGTGCATCGTGTGTGGCGCGTTTTTCAACGGATTGTCCTCGCGATCTAACTGGCCGTCTTGGATCGACTGGATCTCCTCTCGGATCGAGATCATCGCGTCGCAAAATCGATCCAGTTCCTCTTTGCCTTCGCTCTCGGTTGGTTCGATCATCAACGTGCCGGGCACCGGCCAGGACATCGTGGGACCGTGGAAACCGTAGTCCATCAATCGCTTCGCGATGTCTTCAATTTGCACGCCGGCAGTTTTCTCGAATTGCCGACAGTCAACGATGAACTCATGTGCCACATAACCGTTGGCGTCGGTGTACAGAATGTCGTAGTGCTCGCTCAGTCGCTTGGCCATGTAGTTGGCGTTCAAGATGGCTCCCTGGGTCGCCTTTTTTAATCCGGTCGCCCCCATGAGCGCGATGTAGACGTAACTGATCGTCAAAATACTGGGGCTGCCATAGGGTGCCGCCGAGACCGGACCGATTGCAAATTCGCCGGCCGTATCGGGACGTTGCACCGGATGCTCGGGCAAAAACGGCACCAGTTGCGGCGCGACACCGATCGGGCCCATGCCGGGACCGCCACCGCCATGGGGAATGCAAAACGTTTTGTGCAAATTCAAATGACAAACGTCGGCGCCGCATTTGCCCGGGCTGGTCAACCCGACTTGCGCGTTCATGTTCGCCCCGTCCATATAAACCTGTCCGCCGTGGTCGTGAATTACATCACAGACTTCGCGAATGGTGGTTTCGAACACACCGTGAGTGGACGGATAGGTCACCATCAAGCACGAAAGTTTGTCGGTGTGCTGATCGGCTTTGCTGCGCAAGTCTTCCATATCGATGTCGCCGCGGTCGTTGCACTTGATCGGCACGACTCGCATCCCCGCCATCACCGCCGACGCAGGATTGGTTCCATGCGCGGACGTGGGAATCAAACAGACATCGCGATCGTTCGTTTTGCCTGCTTTGGCTGCCATGTGTTCATGATACGCACGGATGACCAGCAATCCGGCATACTCGCCTTGTGCACCGGCGTTGGGCTGCAAGCTGACCGCCGCAAATCCAGTGACGCTGCATAACCAGGCTTCCAACTCGCGAAACATCTGCGTGTACCCGCGCCACTGCGTATCGGGCGCAAAGGGATGCATATCGGAAAACTCCGGCCAGGTGACCGGAATCATCTCGCTGGTCCCGTTCAACTTCATTGTGCACGAACCGAGCGGAATCATTGTGTGGGCGAGCGAAAGGTCCCGGCCCATTAATTTAAAGATGTAACGCAACAGTTTTGTTTCGCTGCGGTGATCGTGAAAAACACTGTGTGTCAAAAAATCACTGGTTCGCGCGAACCCGATCAGATCGCACAGTCCATCGGCTTGGGCTTCGATCAACAGTTCGTCGATGTCGAATCCCGTGTAATGACCAAAGTTAAACGCCGCCAGCAAATCGGCCACCAATGCACGATCGGTCGTTTCGTCCAAGGTGACACCGAGTGTCCCGTCGTCGTATTCGCGTAAATTGATTTGGCGTTCGCGAGCAGCATCAGCAACTTGCCGCGCCGCGTGCACGCGTCCTTTGCCCAACCGGATCCGGATTGTGTCAAACACCGGTCCGTCACTAACGATCGAATGCCCCAGACGGGCGAGTCCTTTGACGAGCGCGCCGCTGAATCCTTGCACGCGGCGGGCGATGTTGGTCAATCCGTCGGGACCGTGGTAGACAGCGTAGAACGAATTGATAATTGCCAACAGTGCTTGCGCGGTGCAGATATTGCTGGTCGCCTTATCACGACGAATATGCTGTTCGCGCGTTTGGATCGCCATTCGCAGCGCGGGATTGCCGTGGGCATCTTTGGAGACACCAATGATACGACCGGGTAGCTTGCGGGCATGTTCTTCGTGTGTCGAGATAAACGCAGCATGTGGTCCACCGAGTCCCATCGGCACGCCAAAACGTTGCGCGCTGCCGACGCAGATGTCCGCGCCCCATTCGCCCGGCGGTCGGATCAATGTCAACGCAAGTAAGTCGGCAGCGGCGACAGTCAAACAGCCCTTTTCCATTGCTTGGGATGCCAGGACGCTGTAGTCTTCGATGCGTCCATCGGTCGTGGGGTACTGAACTAGGACGCCGCACAATCCGCCCTCGCCATGATCAAAATCGATTTCGCTGATCGGGCCGACTTTCAAATCGACGCCCAGGCCAGTCGCGCGGGTTTGAAGCAGAGCCAACGTTTGGGGATGGCAATCCTCCGAAGCCCAAAAGCCGGTCTTCTTGTGCCGCGCGATCGCAATGCACATCCCCATCGCTTCGGCCGCCGCCGTCGCTTCGTCCAACAAACTGGCACCGGCCAATGGCAGGCCGGTGAGGTCCGCGACCATGGTTTGAAAATTCAGCAAAGCCTCGAGTCGCCCCTGTGCGATCTCGGCTTGGTAGGGCGTGTATTGGGTGTACCAACCCGGATTTTCAAGAACATTGCGGAGGATTACCGGAGGCGTCACCGTCGACGTGTACCCCATTCCGATGCAGGACCGGTAAACCTTGTTCTTGCCAGCGATCGTTTTAAGTCCCTGCAAAAACTCGCGTTCGCCGCGCGGTTCAGGGATTTCCAGTGGATCATCCAATCGTATGTCCGATGGAACGGTCGCATCCGAAAGCGCATCGAGCGAATCAAACCCGAGTGTCGCCAGCATCTGTGACGTTTCCTCGTCGGTCGGCCCGATGTGTCGTCGGGCAAAACCGTCCACAAAATTCAGCACGTTCACGTCATTGTCGCCACGACTTGCCGATGGACTGGTCGATTCGTTCGTACTAGCAGCCATTTTCATATTCGCATCCGCTCGAGGGCAGCAAGGCAGAGAAACTTCATTGCGAAAAGTCGTTCACCGGGAAAGCCCGAATCGATCGTCCGTTTCGCCGGCTTCAATCTAATTTCAGGACAGAAGGTGTGGTATCCCTCTTGTTGATTTATGCCGCAAACGGCACGCAAAAGAGAAAACCGCGTGCGAAAGACTTGGACGCAGACTACGTGACTGGGTGGACAACGTGGGATTGGGTGGCGCTATGTAATTGGGTGGCGCTGCGGAAATCGGGCGACAATGCAGCCTGTTTCGGCTCGGCGGTGAACTGCCCACGTGATGCTACACTGTCGCCGGTTTATTCCGGTTGGCACCTTGGTCCGGCACGTTGTTCCGCCACCCTGGTCCGCCACCTTGACCAGGCACTCTCATCCGGCCCTTTGTACCCGTACACCCACTGGCGAAATCGGTTTTTGACATGGAATTGTTTACCATCGCGTCGGTTGTCATCGCGCTCTCGGCATTGTTTGGTTACATCAATGTCAAATTCTTGAAACTTCCCAATACCATCGGGCTGATGGTGATTGCGATCGTCTTTACGCTGGTGCTGTTGGGAAGCTCGTTCTTCACAGACGTTTTCTTGTCCACCGCTCACCTCTTGATCGACGCAATCGACTTCAAGATTGTGCTGCTGGACATGATGCTGGGATTCTTGCTGTTCGCCGGTGCGA
Organism: Pirellulaceae bacterium; assembly: GCA_013002105.1. Next base: position 14,502 of record JABDKS010000572.1, read on the forward strand.
TGCATACGAACTTTGACCAGTTGAAAATTCAACGATGGCCGGTTTTGGTGTTTTCAACCTTGGGTGTCTTGGCGTCCACGTTTCTGGTGGGAACATTTGTCTATTTTGTTTTTGGAATCATCAATTTAGACGTCCGATTCATCCACTGCCTGCTGTTCGGCGCTTTGATTTCGCCAACCGACCCCATCGCCGTTTTAGGTATTTTGAAAAAAGCAGGTGTGCCGAAGCAACTGGAAACAAAGATCGTCGGCGAGTCTTTATTTAACGACGGGGTCGGAGTCGTGGTTTTTTTGACGATCATGAGCATCGCCAGTGGAGGCGCGGCCGGACATGCCACCGTGCAGGATGAATCGACGTTGGACGTACGATTGGTCGCGGCGGTTCAGAATGATGCTGCGAATTTTTCGACCGCCGATGCCGCTGACTCAGAAGGGGGCCAGTCGGCGACAACAGAAGAAGTAGAAGTAACCGACGGACCGAATCATGCTGTCCCGCATTCGACCGATGGAGTTGCCGAAGTGGATCCTTCGGCGCAGTCGGGGCATTCAGCTGCATCCGGCGATTCGGCAACGACGGTCAGTGCTGTGACGAGGCTTTTTCTGCAGGAAGTTCTGGGAGGAATACTTCTCGGATTGGCACTGGGTTATCTCGTCTACAAGCTGATGCGTTCTATCGATGACTACGAGATCGAAGTCATGATCACGCTGGCCTGCGTAATGGGTGGCTATTCCTTGGCGCACTTGCTGGGGTTGTCTGCGCCCTTGGCGATGGTGGTTGCCGGTCTGATTGTTGGCAACGATACAGTTCGCGGAACCGCGATGAGCAAAGAAACGGAGCATTACGTCGACCAGTTCTGGGAACTGATGGACATGCTGATGAACGCCATTTTGTTTGTGCTGATCGGTCTAGAACTCTTGATTCTGGAAATCCGCACGGAATACATCATTGCATCACTACTGGCGATCGTAATTGTATTGCTCTCGCGATACCTATCGTTGATTTTGCCGGTCAGGTTCTTTTCTGATCGGCTGAAATTTGCACCCCACACCTCGATCATCATGACCTGGGGCGGATTGCGCGGTGGAATTTCGATCGCATTGGCACTCAGTTTGGCGGACAACATGAACCGCGATCTGTTCGTCACGGTGACCTATGGCGTGGTGGTCTTTTCGATCATCGTGCAAGGTTTGACAGTCGGAAAGTTGGCCAACCGATTGATCGGCAGCGAGCACATCGAATCCAATGCCGCAACTCACTGAATCGATCTCGTTTAGGCTTCTGCTTCGAGTTGTTGTTTCAGCGTCGCGAAATCCGCTTCCAGTGCTCGGCGGCCGCTTGCCTTGAACATCCAACCAAAGAGGCCAAACATCACCTTCATGACGAGCCCTTTCGGGATCACTTGGCTGCGCTGCGTGACGCGAGTACGACCTGCTCGATGGACAAATACGTACTCCACATCGATGTCAAATTGCGGCCCACGCATGATCACGCGAGATAGATAGGGAGCGTCGAACTGAATCACTTCGCCGTCAAAAATCATCTCGCGGCCGTGGTCGTGTGTGATGACACGAAACGTCGTGCCAACGTCCCCGTTATTGACGTTATTGACGATCTGATCGGTGACAACAATTTTGCTCCACAGCGGCACTTGATTATTCGTGTAGTCAAATACCGCGTCGATCGGCCGATCGATTTCGATGCTGAGTTCTGTTTTCATAGCCTGTGATACCTCTAACCGTTCGACGGCAGCCCCTACCAAGTGCGGAGCGAGCCGCGGGGACGCCTTCCGCATTGCCTTTGGGTGGGCTTTCTCACGCAACGGCATTGTACGGCATTTGTCACGACCATCTGTGCGTTAGCGAGCTACGCCACACGAACGTCGATACACCCAACTTTGGCTTAGGTCGGTGATTGAGCCATTGCGATACGTTACGGTCGACTAAACAACATTGATTAATGCGTCGACGCGGCCCCATCATTGATGTGTGGCACTATCACTTTGCCAACAAGCGCGCTGCCTGAACAATTCTTTAGAAAGAAAAAACTTTCTTTTAGGATGTAACCTTCCGTCGCTTGGTCGCAGCGCCGTTTTATCGGCGTAATCGTTTGCCGAACTGACAAGCTAATGGAAGCTGATCGTGCCACTAAAAATCGAGCATGATTTCTATTGCAGGTCGTTGTTTATGACCGACATTATTGAGAGCGGAACATGCGTTGACCCACCATGGGCGTGAACTATAGTCCAAGTCCTTCAGGAGTTTGCGGACTACTTGAGCGTCACAATGCGATTGCATGATTCGTCCCGCCTCCCCACTGCTGGTTTGATGTGAACCGCAGATGTCTTGGTAGAGCCGCCTCGCACGCGCCGGGGAAACATTTGTACGGCGTTACCGACCCACCAAGTTGGGTTACCTGTTTGGAATCACCATGCTGAACTTCTTTCGACAACAAAGCGGATCTGTCAAGAACGACATTCTTTCCGGTTTAACCGTTGCATTAGCACTTGTCCCCGAGGCGATCGCGTTCGCGTTTGTCGCCGGCGTTTCACCATTGATCGGTCTTTACTCGGCATTTTTTATCGGTCTGATCACGGCTGTGTTCGGTGGTCGACCAGGCATGATTTCGGGTGCTACTGGTGCGATGGCGGTGGTCGTCGTCGCGCTCGTTGCGATGCACGGAGTCGAGTACCTGTTCCCGACGGTGATCCTTTGTGGCCTGCTGCAAATCGGGATTGGTTTGGCCCGACTGGGAAAGCTGATTCGCATGGTTCCACATCCTGTGATGTTGGGATTTGTCAATGGCCTCGCGATCGTGATCGGGCTGGCCCAACTGGGTAGTTTCAAAACACTTTCAACACAGGGTGACCTTGTATTTCTCAGCGGTCCCTCGCTGGCGATCATGCTGGCGTTAGTACTGTTAACCATGGCCATCATTTGGCTGTTGCCGAAATTGACCAGCGCGGTGCCAGCTTCACTAGTTGCAATTCTGACAGTCACCATCTTGTCGGTTGGAATCAACCGTTCGATGACGACCACGGATGGCCAGAACGTCTTGGCCACGGTCGGCGATATGCTGAAGACCAACACGCAAGCCACCGCGATCGCAAAGGCCCGCCAGGAGCTTCCTGCGACGTTGTCCAATGACCCGCCCATCACGCTTGCCAGCATTCAAGCATCCAGTATCGCCGATGTCGATCGCGTTCCGGTTGACAGTCTCAAAGCGGCCAACCGTTCGATCGACGTGTCGGCAATCGCCGATGAGGCCGGCGCCAATTCCGGTATTAGCGGCGGGCTACCGACCCTGTACTTTTTGAAGTACGAAATGGTCCCGTTCAACTTCGAAACGCTTCGCATCATCTTTCCGTTCGCGATTGTATTGTGCGGAGTCGGGTTGATCGAATCGTTGATGACGTTGACGCTGATCGACGAAATTACCGAGACGCGAGGCAAGGGAAATCGCGAGTGCATCGGGCAAGGCACCGCCAACTTGGTGTGTGGGCTTTTCGGTGGCATGGGTGGTTGTGCGATGATCGGCCAATCGCTGATCAACGTCAACTCAGGTGGTCGCGGGCGACTCTCGGGAATCACCGCGGCTGTTTGCCTGCTGATGTTTGTGTTGTTCCTGGCACCACTGATTGAACAAATTCCGATGGCCGCTTTGGTCGGTGTGATGTTCATGGTGGTGATTGGTACGTTTGAATGGGCATCGCTGAAAATGTTTCGGCGAATGCCGCAAAGCGATGTGTTTGTAATGATCTTGGTGGCCGGGTACACCGTCTTGATGCATGATTTGGCGTCCGCGGTGATCCTGGGCGTGATTGTGTCCGCATTGGTGTTTGCGTGGAAACACGCCACACACTTGGGGACGGATATCAAGTACAACGAATTCGGCAGCAAGATCTATCAGCTACACGGCCCGTTGTTTTTTGCATCGGTATCGTCATTTAAAGAGATGTTCGACGTGGCCGAAGATCCTGATGACGTTGTGATCGACTTTTATTACAGTCGCGTATACGACCAATCGGGCTTGGAAGCGATCAACCAACTGGCCGAAAAATACGAGGCTAGTGGCAAACGATTGCATCTGACCCATCTCAGTAGTGAATGTCGTACGTTACTGGACCGTGCGGGCGATTTGGTGGAGATCAATCTGTCGGAAGACCCCCAATACCACGTTGCAGCCGACCGCCTGGGTTGACGCAGCGATGAATTCATTGCCCAGCTACTGTGCACCCGAACAGATTCACTAAGATGGAAGTGCTGATCAAAGGATCAATCGCACAAACTCGAGGTGAATCACCATGCGCCGTTGTCGCTTTGCGTTATTCACGCCGCTAATTGCCGCCGTCGTCGTCCTCTGGCACGGCTCTGTTCACGCGCACCGTGATGCGCAACTGGCACGCGCAGAGGAAATGTTGGAATCGCTGGGCAGCAAAAAGTTCTTGGTGCGCACACGTGCGTCGCATGAATTGGAGAAAATCGTTGCGACCGCGCCGCTGTGGTTGATTCATCATCTGGCTCACCAAACTGACCAAAGCGACCCGGAAGCGCAACTACGCCTTGTCGAACTCTTGAAACTGTCACGCGTCGGCGAGACCTATAAGATCATCGATGCGGTCGGTAATCCCATTGCGGGTGCCTTGATCGAGACGTTCGAATTGCCAGAACGCTCGCAAATCTACACGACCCGTCAGGGAAAACTATTGGGGCGGTCGTTGACCAACGCTCGGGGATGGGGGCACGTTCATCATCCCGTTGCCGATCAAGTTTCCAGCAAGTATTCCGTTCGTGTCCATGCCCCCGGTTACGGGACCGCTGGTTTTATCGCGCCGCGATTTCGACAGCGCCGGCCCGTTCGACTACCGCTGGTCCGCAATGGCACGATCGAATCGCAACGTTCGATTCGTTGAACGATCGTCGACCAGTCCAGTCGTCCGATTCGACACGCTAGTGTGATCTGTCGCTCGATCCGTGTTCCCACCGGTGGTGCTCGAACGCTACGGGGCGATGTATCGGTGCTCTCGGATGATGAAGGTCGGTTTCGCGCGTACGGTACGTTTGATCGCAACGACAATCTGCTGGCACCAAAATTCGCCACGATGCAAATCATCGTTCGTGATTCGGACGAATCGTACTTCCCCACAATCGATCACATTGCGATTGGACAAGAACAAACCGTCGCGCTTGCCAAAGGAAGTCAGTTTCACGAATTTGCCTTCTCCTCACTCGACTCCGATGCGAAACCAACGTTGTACTTCGATGGCGTCGACCCACCGCGTACGCGTGTGCAATTAGATCCTCAGATCCTGCGTGAAGGCGGAAACCTGGTTTTGGGTAGGTACAGCATCTACGTCGCTGATCAATCGTATCTCCCCATTACCGTCACCGACGCTTCACCGAGACGATTGATATTTGAACCAAAATTTCCGCCGGCATATACCGGCAATGTAATCGATGGTATCACTGGGGAATCGTTTCGCGACGCCATTGTTTTTTGTTATGACAGTACACGGCAATCGCATCTAACACAGATCACCGACGAACAACTGTTGCAATGGTCTGATGTCGACGTCGACGACATCGCTGATCACGAGATCGTTCGCTCATTGAAACGTGTTTACGGGATTCGCGGCGTCACCAAGTCCGATGTGGATGGTCGATTCAGCCTTGTACCGACCCCCGGTGGCGCTGTTTACGGCATCATCGTGTGGAGCGCTGGTCACTTGCCCGTCACACGTCGGCTCCCATCATCGGCAGAGTTGCGTCGCGCCGACATCCAACGTGATCAATTGACTTCCGATATTCCCATGTACCCATCGGCGCGAATTCGGTTCGAGCCGGTTTTGGCGAACCAAGATGAACCTGCTCGGGTCACATTTTGGCCAGTGTGGGACATCCGTTCTGACAAGCAATCCGACGGCAGTGGCCAACAGCCGGATTGGTTCGCGGAATTTCGATCGGCCCAGCAAGATTCTCCGCTTGGCCTGCCGACTTTTCATCCCTGCTTTGAACTACTGGAGGCCAACCAGTTGCACGAGGTGTTGGTACCGGCCGATGTGACGTTCAAACTGAAGTTGGATTCCGCGTACAACGAGGACTGGTCGCCCATCTTGCCGTCCGATGCTTTTCATTTAGCACCGGGAGAAATTGCAAACCTGGGCAAGTTGAGAAGCACGCCCACCATCCCTGTTACGGTGCAAGTACGCGATGTCCGAGGCAACCCGGTTGAAAGCTGTCCGGTGCGATTCCGGTACTTGGATTTGGAAGGATCTTGGGAGGTCGGCAAATTGACGGATGCTCACGGTGTGGCCACGATGAAGATTGCCAAAGATATCTCGGGCGAATTTGGCGTCATCGATCTGGAACTATCACGAGACGCATTGCGAGCCGCCAATTTGAAGCAACGGTTTCGAATCACGCGAGATCACAGTTCGTCGTTTGAGATCGAGTTGACCGATCAACAAATCGCGGCAATCAAACAAAGATGACGGTTACGACAAAATCGATGTGATCAAATTTCCGTGGACGTCGGTCAACCTGCGATCGAAGCCATTGTGATACCAAGTCAATTGGGTGTGATCGAATCCCAACAGGTGCAACACCGTGGCGTAAAAATCCCAAACGGTTGTCGGGTTGACTTCGGCGCGGCGGCCGAATGGATCGGTCGCCCCGTAACTGACCCCGCCCTTGACTCCCGCGCCCATCATCCAGCAGGTAAAACCGTCTGGATTGTGATCGCGACCTGCCGTGCCGTCCTGATGCGTCGGCATTCTTCCAAACTCGGTCGTCCATAGTATCAATGTGTCATCCAACAGCCCACTCTTCTTCAAATCCGTTAACAGTGCCGCCGTTGGCTGATCAAAAATCGGACAGTGACGCTCGTAATCGGCTTTGAGTGTTTTGTGGGCATCCCAATTTAATAGTCCATCAACACCCGAAGCACGTGAGGCACAGTACAGGTTGACATAACGCACGCCTCGTTCGAGCAACCGTCGTGCGAGCAAGCAATTTCGCGCGTACGCCGCTTTCAAATGATTGGGATCGTTGGTGCCGTACATCCGATGCGTGGCCGTCGATTCCGTTTCGAGTTGTGACACTTCGGGGGCCGACAATTGCATTTTTGCAGCTAACTGATAGGCAGCAACGCGCGCTCGCAGATCACTCTCGCCCGGGTGGCTGGCCGCAAACCGACGGTTCATCCGATCCAGCAACGCGCGCGAATCTCGCTCTTGGATCTCGCTGATACTTTGGGGACGGCGAAGATTGCGAATCGGTTGTTGATCGCTGATTTCGATCGCTTGATGGCGTGCCGGCAAAAATCCGTTGGACCAATTTGCTTTGCCGTTGGGCGGCTCGCCACGAATGTCGGGTATGGCAACATACGCCGGCAAGTTTTCATTCTCGCTTCCCAGCGCATAGCTGGTCCATGCACCGGCACTCGGGAATCCTTCGGTGTCATGCCCGGTATTCACAAAAACGCATCCCGGGCCGTGCGTATTGGTCTTGCTGTGCATCGCGTGGCAAAACGCAATGTCGTCGACGTGTTGCGACATGAACGGCAACATTGTGCTGATCGCCTTGCCCGATTCGCCACTATGCTCGAACGCCCAGGGGCTTTTCATCAAGTTGCCGTTCTTGCCCTGAAACGACGAAAAACCTTCTTCGCCGGGCAGTGGTTTGCCGTGCCACTTGTCCAACTGAGGCTTGTGTTCCCAGAGGTCGACGTGTGATGCGGCTCCCGGGCAAAAGATTTGCAAAACCCGTTTCGCTTTGGGAGTGTGATGCGTCGCGCCCATTCCTGGCTGCCATTTGGCGGACAAGTCCGCGGCCATCAAATGCACCAGCCCCGTCGCCGCGAGCCCGCTGGAGACGTTGCCAAAAAATCCGCGCCGATTGATTGCTTCGACTTCGGTCGATCGAGACGGTCGTGGTTGCGACGCTTGGAATGTTTTCGGAGTCATCTTATCGAACATGAATCAACTCACTGGTGTTCAATAGGATACGACAAAACGCGCTGAGCGTATGTTCTTGGATCAGCTCGATACACTCGGCTGTCTCATCAAGGCTGGGTGCACGACAATAGGCCAATTGAAATGCACGATTTATTTGCCGATCGACGTCGTCGGTTTCGCTCTGCAATCGCTGGGCCATCGCAGCCGCCATATCAAGCGTGAATTGGTGATTGAGCGTCGTCAACGCTTGCAATGGCGTGGTGGTCTGGGCGCGACGAGCGGTCGAGAACGCACAATCGGGCTGATCGAAATCGGTCATCAAATCGGTTCGCGCAGCGCGAGCGTTTTGATGATAGATCGCACGCCGATAGGTTTCGGGTCCGTGTTCGTCCAAGGGAACATAAGTCGCGACGTTGTCTTGCAGATACCGGTACAAACGAAATCCGGGGCCACCCATGGTCGTGTCCAGCTTTCCCGACAAGCTGAGCATCGTGTCACGAATTTCCTCGGCAGAGAGTCGCCGTGGAGGAAACCGCCACAGCAGCCGACTATCGGCGTCCACTTTGGCTGCTTGCTGTCGATATTCGCCGGACTGCCTGTAAGTTTGGGACATCATGATCGTCTTGTGCAACGGTTTGAATCGCCAACCGCCATCGATCAATTGTCTCGCCAAGAAATCCAATAGCTCGCTGTGAGAGGGTTCTCCGCCCATATAGCCGAAGTCGCTTGGTGTATCGACAATCCCCGTACCGAAGTGATAGTGCCAAAGACGATTTACAAGAACGCGTGATGTCAACGGATTTTGTTCACTGACAATCCAATCGGCCAATGCTTTTCGACGTTGCGTTTGATCGGCATCGGCAGGTAATTCGTAAGTGGGAGCCGAATCGCTGAGCGTCGACAAACTGGTCAAGGTTACCTCGGCACCTTTCCGTTGCGGACTGCCACCAACGAACACATGAAAGGGACCTTTCGCATCTGCGGCCACATGATTGCCGACCCAAACGGTGGGCAAAGGTGCCACCGCGTTCATTTGCTTGGTGATTTCGTTGATAGCTGCACTCAGCTTCGCGAGTTCTTTCGTATCGGCATCCTCGGTGACAAGCAGTCGTAATCGGTGGTCGCGATGCGCGTCACTAACCGGTTTACGATCGCGGCCACTTGCGACTTCGACCCACTTTTGCGCATCAAGCGAAAGTTCGATTCGATAATCGGCAACGAAAACAAACTTGGGTTGATCAGAACTCGATTCATTTCGGGCGCTCGAAAACACAACGCGATCGATTTTCGTCGGTTCTGCAAGTTCGATCGTCAGGCGATCGCTGGTGGAAATAAAGCGTGCACCGAATTTGCCATCGATCGCCAACTGCGGGCCGTACGCACCCGGGAAGTCTTCGATCACTCGACTCGGCCCAGTCGCCTTGGAACCGGACGACGCTAGCGCGACGTTGACCGAATTGCCGGACGAATTGTCCGCTGTGGATTCATTCGCCACGGATTCATGCGCTGACAATTCACGTGCTGTCGACCAGATTTCAAATTCGTCGATCCGAAAACCGTGCCGGGCTTTGGGGTTTTTGTCGGTAGCCTCACAGATCAATCGGACGAAGCGAGCCATTTGAGGCTTGAATGTTTCTTCGGTTCGCGTCCGATCCACCGGATCCCGGACCCAGGAAGCCGCGTGCGTTTGAGCGTTCTGCTTCGCCCGTTCGGAAATACGCTTACTGATATTTCTGCGTTGCGTTTCCAGCTTTTGTTTTTGTTGATTCAGCGGCGCTAGTTTCTCAGCGTGATCCGCTCGTTGCTCTGCGGTTGCTACAACACGACTACCGTGACGGACACCTGCAAACGTGGCGTACAACTTGTAGTAGTCGGCTTGTTCAATGGGATCGAACTTGTGGTCATGACAGCGCGCACAGCCGACCGTTAGACCTAAAAATGCTTCACTGGTTGCACGAATCATTTCGTCGATCGTGTTGGCACGAATTTGTGCCACTTGGGCGGCATCTTTATTACCAACGTTGTCGTAGGGACCGGCAACCAAGAACGCTGATCCAATCTCTCGATTTCGATCGCCCGGTGCGACGACATCACCAGCGATATGTTCACGAATGAACTGGTTCAACGGCTTGTCATCATTCAGTGATGCGATCACGTAATCACGGAACGGCCAAAGGTTGTCAATGATTACATTACGCTCGAAACCGTTGCTTTCGCCAAACCTCACGACATCGAGCCAATGACGTCCCCAGCGCTCGCCGTAATGCGGGGATTGGAGCAAACGGTCGAGTAGCTTTTCGTAGGCATCGGGATCGGGATCGACGACGAAGGCCGCGACCTGTTCGGGGGTTGGCGGCAATCCAGTCAGGTCGTATGTCGCGCGACGGATCAATGTCCTGCGATCGGCGATGGGATTTCGCTTGAGTCCCGACTGGGCCAACTTGGCGCCAATAAATTGATCAATGCCAACTCCCTTGGGTGAATTGGCCAGCGGTTGCAAAGACCACCACGTTTTGTCGGCCTTGGAACGCTCGCGGACATGGAGGTCGTCCGGCCAGGGGGCACCCTGTGCGATCCATTGAGTAA
>JABDKS010000546.1 GCA_013002105.1 Pirellulaceae bacterium
GATTACAAGGGACTGTCGAACATCGGAACGTGGTTCCTGGGACGCTTGCAAACCGAACGTGACAAAGCCCGCGTGCTGGAGGGACTCGAAGGCGCGGCCGGACAAGCTGGTCAAGAATTTGACCGCAACAAAATGGAACAGACACTGGCCGGTCTGGGCAATCGCGTGTTCCTGATGAACAACGTCCACGATGGCTACCCCACAACATTCCAAACCCGCTGGGCGATGTCTTTCCTGGCTGGTCCACTGGCTCGCGGCCAGATCAGCAAATTAATGGGACCTCGCAAGGCCGCAGCCGAAGAGAAACGTGAAGAGAATCGCGAGGGTCGCAAGCAATCGATCGCCGACGAAGTGGCCGCGGCGACCCGCCCGATTCCACCCAACGGTATCGAGGAACGGTTTTTGGCAACCACGATGGTTCCAGCACGCGATGCCAAATGCGTGTACCGCTCAGCATTGTTTGGCGAAGCATCGATGCACTTTGTCAAATCAACCGCCGATTTGGATTCGTGGCTTGATGCTCGGCGCCTGATGCGATGCGGAAGCGGATTCCCCGACGACATGTGGGATTCAAGCGATCCGTTGTCCGAGGACTTTGAATTACTGGACGAACCCGAAGACGATTTTGGATTCACTGATCTACCTGACGAACTGTGCAAAAAAGGCAAGTACCGAACCTACCGCGCTCGATTCAAAGACTATCTGTACCGCCACTGTTATCTGACGGTCTACAAAAGTCCGCTTCTGGGCAAATACGCCCCCGGCGGGTGTACCGAGGCAGAGGCGAAAGTGTTCTTTCAACAAAGTCTTCGTGAACAACGTGACGAAGCCACTGAGAAACTCCGTGATAAATACGCAACTAAAATCAAATCGCTGCAAAAGAAAATTCACTCGGCCGAAGACCGCGTCGAACGCGAAGAAGCACAGTACGAACAAGCCAAACGATCGTCATGGATCAGCGTCGGATCGACCCTGATGGGCGCCCTGCTGGGCGGACGTCGCTCGGGAATCGGTACCGCAGCACGCGGTTTCGGTCGCGCATCACAACAAAAAGGCGACATCGAACGAGCCGCCGAGTCGCTGGAATTGCTGCAAGACGACATGCGGGAGATGGAACGCGAGCTCCGCGACGAAATCGATGAACTGACCGAACAATACGAATCGGAAAAACTGGAATTGGAACCGATCGAAATCCCGCCCCGCAAAAGTGACCTCAAAGCCGAAGACGTCATGATTGTTTGGACGCCGTGGCAGATCGACGACGACGGGATCGCCACACCTCTGTTCGAATTGGGCGAATGATGCAGGCACTTTGGCCGGTGGGAACCGGCCCTACCCACGACCAACAGTCGATATTGCGATGAATCCGCCCGCTTTGCGTAACGAATCGGTTGTTTCGCTACCGTCAATCGATACCAAATGCATCGTTTCGATTTGCCAACCGCAGCACGACAAGCTCGACTGCAATTCGCGGCGCGAGAATCGATGCATGAACATTTTTTCCAGCCCACGATAGGCGTACGTTGCGTCGCCCAGTTCGTGATTTCTGTCGCCCAGCCAACGAAACCACGATCGCACCATCCGTGCCACGCCGCCTGGTTCGTGTAGTGCCGCCATGCGGTGGTGCACGTGGAGAATCAGCTTGCCACCGGGACGAACAATGCGTGCAACGTGACGGAGCATCGCGTTGCGATTCTCCCTGCCTTGAATCATCCCCAACGTGCTGAACAGGCACACGGCATGATCAATACTGTGGTCGGCAAAGCATTCCAATTGCACCAGGTTGGCTCGTACCGCGTGAACGCGGCTAAAGCCGAGCGACTGAGATTTATGGACCAAGACATCCAGCATTGGAGCACTTAAATCGACACCGACGACCGTGTAACCACGCTCGGCCAAAGCGATCGCCGTACGCCCGGTTCCACACCCCAAGTCCAAAACGATCTCGTCACGATCGTTGGGGGGACAAGGCAAAGTTTGTCGAACAATCTGATCGTCCAAGTCACATAGCGGAGTATCCGCCACAAAGTCGTCGTAATGGTCCGCGATCGTCCGCTCGTTGACGTATTCCCAAGTCCCTGCCGCGACACCGCGCGGCCGACGCCAACCTGGGGGCCGTGTTGATTGCGGGGGCTGGTTCAAAACGGTTGACCCTTCCTATAATCTCGTCGCGTGAGCAGGCACCATACCGTACCGTCTCACACCCTGAATGCCAATTTCTGGCAGCCCAGGCGACACGTTCGCCCGGTGCAAAACCAAGCGAATTGTCCCAAGCAAATTTTATCCGATGCCGGTCAGCAAGTTGGCTAGGCCTACCCCGTCAGGAGAAAGACGAACAGTGTCAATTAAAGTTGGAATCAATGGATTCGGTCGAATTGGACGGATGGTCTTTCGCGCTTCGGTTGATCGTGACGACATCGACGTCGTTGCCATCAACGATTTGCTTGAGCTCGATTATCTAGCCTACATGCTCAAATACGACTCGGTGCACGGCCCGTTTCAGGGTGAAATCTCCACCGATGGCGAAAGTCTGATCGTCAACGGTAAGAAGATTCGCGTCACGGCCGAGACCGATCCCAGCAAGCTTGCCTGGGGTGACGTTGGTGCTGACATCGTTGTCGAATGCACCGGGATCTTTTTGACCGCCGAATCGGCGCAAGGTCACATCGACGCTGGTGCCAAGAAGGTCGTCATGTCGGCTCCGTCCAAAGACGACACACGGATGTTTGTGATGGGCGTCAATGACGATAGCTACAACGGCGAAACATTCGTCTCCAATGCTTCGTGCACGACAAACTGCTTGGCGCCAATCGCAAAGGTTTTGCATGACAACTTTGGAATCAAACGTGGTTTGATGACCACTGTCCATGCTGCAACCGCAACGCAAAAAACGGTCGACGGCCCGTCCAAAAAAGACTGGCGCGGTGGCCGCGGCATTTTGGAAAACATCATTCCATCCAGCACAGGTGCCGCCAAAGCTGTCGGTAAAGTCATTCCCGAACTCAACGGCAAGCTGACCGGAATGGCTTTCCGAGTTCCCACCTCCGACGTGTCGGTCGTCGACCTAACGGTCGAACTGGAAAAGGAAGCCAGCTACGAAGAAATCTGCAAGGTGATGAAGGAAACAGCCGAAGGCAGCATGAAGGGCGTGCTCGGTTACACCGAAGATAAAGTCGTTTCGACCGACTTCCGCGACGAATCCCGCACCTCAGTATTCGACGCAGGCGCCGGAATCCAGTTGGACAAGACCTTTGTGAAAGTGGTCTCCTGGTACGACAACGAATGGGGCTACTCCTGCAAAGTGCTGGATTTGGTCGCCAAAATCGCCGACTAGTCATCGATACCGCCGCTGACTTACCTCGGCACCTTTTGATCAAACCAAGGCTCGACGCACACGGCGTCGAGCTTTTTTTGTGGATTCATCCACGACGAATCCACGTCAGCGTTAGGATCTCGTCCATCCAGTCGCGTCGCGCCGACCACCGCGGCATGTCGTTCCGCAGAGTTGCTATCACCGATGTTCGGACTGGCCAATACTCCGATAAAACCTTGGCCAGCCAGTCGGATCGACCGTTGATCGCCCAATACCTGACGGTATTTCGCCACTATCGTGGGGGTAATAAATGAGTGGAGTTGATGGATCTGGTTGCCAGAAATGCGCAACGTAAAATTCTCTTCGACGCCCTCTTTTGCGTAATCGAATTGATTACGACGTTCAAAACCTGTTAATCTTCTACAGATCTCCCCTTCCCAAATTGAACGATTCGAAATGTACAGGTGGATGAACATGAATATTTGCCGCAGCATCGCGTTGGTTTGTTTCAGTCTTTTGCTGGTCTTGTCCGCGTGCGAAAGCGTGACAGCGCAAACACGCATGACACTCTCGCAGTATCGTGCCGCGAAAGCTCGTGCCGCAAAACTACGTACGGCAAAATTCCGCCCCACCACTCGTGTCGCACCAAGCCGCTTCGCGTCCCCTGCTACTGACGCAGAACCAAAGCCCGAATCAAAACCAGATGCTTCAACCATTGCTCAAGACAAAATCCCCGATGCAGTGTTGCAAACCGATCGCGGGACCGAACTGGCCGAACAGTTAAGGATGCTGCGTTACAACGAATCCACCTTGGGGTCCAAACACCCTGCAATGGAAACCGTGCGTGAACAGATCGCCGACATCAAAGACGAATTGGATTCGTTAGCGTCGGATTTTCGGCCGGAAGATGGGACAACGGTGACCGTCGATGAAACGACGCCGCGATCCTTGGCCCAGTTGAGCGAACTAGACTTGCGACAACTCGTGCTTCGATTGTCGACGGACGTGTCTACTTTGCGTGACCGGATCAGCGAACTCGAATCAGAACAGGGCAGAATCAGCACTCGCGAAGAGTCCGGGCGCAAATAACACGCCGGACCTCCTGGTGAACTGACCGCCAAGCGAATTGGACTGCTAGTCCGTAGGCCAGGACCTGTCCTGGCGCAACATTGTCTGTCCGTAGGCCAGGACCTGTCCTGGCGCAACTTTGTCTGTCCGTAGGCCAGGACCTGTCCTGGCGCAACATTGCCAGGACAGGTCCTGGCCTACGACTATGACTGGCCTAAGACTACTACGACTGTCGGCCCGCTGGGCCCCGACGTTGCGGTCCCCATCAAGTCGACTCCCCAATCGGGATTCACCGCGCTGGCGACCGCGTTGCACGATTCACTTACGAATCGTCGCCGGACGATTGGTCATCGGCCGCGGAATCATCTGACGATGAGTCATCGACATCGGACTCGCTTGATTCGCTTGATGCCGATGCTTCTTCGACCGATGCGTCTGCCGCTGCGACCGCTGCATCCACCGTCACTTCGGCACCCGCTTCGACGCCCTCTTCACTTTCTTCGGCCGGAACTCGCACGATCGCAATCAGACTGTCACCGTCGTCGACATTCATGATCCGCACGCCTTGGGTGTTTCGACCAATCGTGTTGATGTCTCCCGCCGAGAT
Source organism: Pirellulaceae bacterium (assembly GCA_013002105.1). The sequence continues at coordinate 4,989 of JABDKS010000546.1, forward strand.
CCGCTGAATTTTTCCTTTGGCCGTCATCATGAACACCTCATCGGCATCGGCGACGCGCGCGATTCCGACGACGCTGCCGTTTCGCTTGCTGGTGCGGATATCCCGCAGGCCTTTGCCGCCCCGCTTCTGAGTTCGATATCGGGCGCTGGAACTTGTTTCTTCTTCGCTCTCGTCGCCGCCGGAATCAGCGTTGGGTCCAAACGGCGTCCGTTTGCCATAACCGTTTTCGCAAACCGTCAGCAAAGTCGCATCGGGATCGGCAACCACCATTCCGACAACACGGTCGTCGCCGACCAGCGAAATGCCTTTGACGCCGGATGTATTTCGGCCCATTGGACGCGAATCCGACTCTCGGAATCGAATGGCCATCCCCGATGCGGTGACCAGGATCACTTCGTCACCCGGTCCGACCACGGCCGCATCGACCAGCTCGTCCCCTTCGCGCAGCTTGATCGCGATAATGCCTCCACGTTTTGGTCGACTGTAAGCTTCCAATGGCGTTTTCTTGACCAAGCCGCTGCGGGTCGCCATCACGCCGTAGTAGCCTTCCTGGTTGAAATCGCGGATTGCCAAACACTCGGCGATCTTTTCATCCGGCTCCAGATTCAGCAGGTTCACGATCGCACGCCCCTTGCTGTCTCGAGCCAGCTGCGGCAAATCGTAGACTTTTTGCCAGCGAACCTTCCCGGCCGTTGTCAAAAACAACAGATACGCATGCGTGCTGGCGACAAACAAGTGCTCGATCGGATCTTCTTCGTCCGTCTTGGCACCTTTGAGCCCCTTACCGCCACGTCGCTGCGTGTTGTAGACACTCGACGGCGTGCGTTTGATGTAACCTTGATGACTGATCGATACGACCATCGTTTCTTCGGTGATCAGATCTTCCAGATCGATGTTACCGATCTCTTCCATGCTGATCTCGGTGCGTCGCTTGTCACCGAAGCGACGTTTCATCTCCTCCAGATCTTCCTTGATGATGTTGTAGATTCGTTGCTGATCCCCCAGGATGTCCAGGTAATCGGCGATCTCCTCCAGCAGCGCCTTGTGCTCATCCTGCAGTTTTTCTTGCTCCAAGTTGACCAATTGGCCCAACCGCATACGCAAGATCTCGTCGGTCTGAACACTCGTCAGTGTGTACTCTTCGGCTTCGCCACGCTCCATCTGGAACTGCTTGAATCCCTCGTCACCGAGCGCGCGTTTCATCAATGCCGATGGACAAGCGATTCCCATCAGCCGCTCTTTGGCTTCGGGCTGCGTGCGACTTTCGCGAATCGTCTTGATGATTTCATCGATATTCGCAAGCGCCAACAACAGACCTTCGACGCTGTGTTTGCGTCGACGGGCGCGAGCTAACAAGAATTGCGTCCGGCGACGGATCACATTGACGCGGTGACGGATGAATTCCGTCAACATTTCCTTCAACGTCAATTCCCGCGGCTTGCCGTCGACCAACGCCAAAAAGATCAACGAAAACGTGTCTTGCAGCGGCGAAAACTGATACAGCTGATTCAAAATCACATCAGGATCTTCGTTGCGTTTGAGCTCAATGACCAAACGCACCGGTTCCTTCAAATCGCTTTCGTCGCGGATCCCCGAGATCCCTTTGATCTTATCACCGTTGACCAAAGCCGCGATTTTCTCGACCACTCGATCGCGATACTGTTGGTAGGGAATCTCGTTCACGATGATCCGCGAACGGTTGCCCTTCATCTCTTCGATTTTGCATTTCGCACGAACGATAATCGTGCTTCGACCGGTCAGGTAACCGCGGCGAATTCCCGCGCGACCACAAATGATTCCACCGGTCGGAAAATCGGGACCCGGAACGATCTCGAACAGTTCCTCGTTGGTCGTCTCGGGTTCATCAATCAGTTTGATGACCGCGTCACAAATCTCCGTTGGATTGTGCGGCGGAATGCTGGTCGCCATCCCAACGGCGATTCCACCGGATCCGTTGATCAACAGATTCGGAAACTTGCTCGGCAGAACGGTTGGTTCCGTGCGGGCTTCGTCATAGGTCGGAACATAATCGACCGTATCCAATTTCAGGTCGTCCAACATCGCTGCAGCGACCGGACTCAAGCGAGCTTCCGTATATCGCATCGCAGCTGGCGGCAGTCCGGCGACGCTACCAAAGTTCCCCTGTTTGTCGATCAGCAATCGACGCAAGTTCCATTCTTGCGCCATCCGCACGAGCGTCGGATAGATCACGCTTTCACCGTGCGGGTGATAGTTACCCGACGTGTCGCCAGAGATCTTGGCGCATTTAACGCGCTTCGATCCTGGACCGAGGTTCAAGTCGTTCATGGCGACCAAAATTCGCCGCTGACTTGGTTTCAATCCATCGCGGACATCCGGCAGCGCGCGGCTGACAATCACGCTCATCGCGTAAGTCAGATAACTCTCGCGCAGCTCGTCTTCGATCGGAAGATCCAGCATGCGAAATGCACCGGCGCCACCACTGTTGCCGCCCTGGCCCTCACCCTCGGGTGATGTGCCTTCCTCTTCGCCGTTTTCGTTGTTTTCTTCGTCTGCCAACGTCGTTTCCTAGCTGTATCGAGCGGCCGAAAATAGCCCGTTTTTTCCGGTAAAAACCAAGCTCGTAGTCTACCATTTGCACCCCCTGATCACAACGACCCACACCATTGTGGGCGTTGCCGCAAAGCGTTGCCTGACAGATACTTACAACGCCACTTTTGGGGCCTTTTCCAGGCCACCTCGATGGCCGGTTGGGGAGGCCGATTTGATCACAATCCAGAGCATCCAAATGGGCCAAGTGGTGACCGAGGGCGACCCTGAATCCAACCAAATCAGCGACCGTCGTTGGACCACCGGTTTCTACAAAAAACCCGTCGACGCTCATGTCACGGTCGAAACGCTGGGAATCGTCGGCGATGCTGTCGCCGATACCCGGCATCACGGTGGCCCCGACAAAGCGATCCTTTGCTACGCCGCCGAGCATTACCAAAACTGGGTCGCCGAACATCCCGAACTTCCGATGTCCGGCGGGGCTTTGGGTGAGAATCTGACGATTGCCGGTGTGACCGAAACCGACATCTGCATCGGTGACCGTTTTGCCGTGGGATCCTGCCAGGTGCAAGTCAGCCAACCTCGCCAGCCCTGTTGGAAAATCTCAAGACGCTGGGGCGTCAAGACATTGACCAAGGAGGTGACCCAAACGGGCCGAACCGGTTGGTATGTCCGTGTCCTCCAAACAGGCGAACTATCACCCGGTGATGAACTGCGATTACTCGATCGCCCGCATCCGGATTGGCCGGTCGCCCGAGCCAACGATGTGATGTTCGGCCGCGAAAATGATCGCATGGCAGTCTTCCAACTCATGAATCTTCCCGAACTCGCACCGGCTTGGAAGGCGGACATCGCATGATCGGCGCCACCGGTCCCCCCCGACGAGCCCAGAAATCGGATAAGCTGAAATCCGGCTTTCTCGGCCCGACGCGTTCCATTTCCAAGTCCTATTTCTCATCGGGTCACCCGGACTGATCATGCCCACCGACGATCAAATCATCGAGTCGATTCGCCTCTATCGCGACACACTCAAGGAAACGCAAGCGCTCTATATCGACAGTGGCGAACTGGTTCGCGGTTCCTATGGCTGGCTCAAAGGAGGCGACGATGCCGATGCCGCATCGGTGGCCGATCAAATGAACGACCTGCATCAAGGTTTTTTGATGAAGGTCTTCGCTGCGGTCGTTCCCACTGTGAGTGCCCGCACGATGGAACAACGCCAACTCGGTCGCGCGTTGCTGGAACACATCTGGGGCAAATCCGTAATGGGCAGCCAACTGCAGGAAGCAGTCGACTGGCTGATCGATGCCTCCAAAGACTTCCAGTGGAGTGATCTGGTCCGGCCGTTTGCCGAACTGCCCGCCATTCGCGACCGCTGGGGAGAACTCGAGACGCTGGCAATGCGAATGGCCAATCTTTTGGCATCGGTCGACGGTGACATGAGCGTTGCCGACAACGAGAACTTACAGCAGATGCGTCGTCAATTTGCGGAGCTCCAAGGTCGGGCCCCCGAAACGCTCCACGCCGAAGCCGATACCAACAATGCTCGCGATGCCCTGAAATGGCTCCGTGATGAAGCTCGTCGACTGCGTGAAGGCGTCGGACCCACCGCCGCCGAAACACCGACGCCGGTTGCAGGCCCCGGCGGATCCGCCCGCACCGGCTCCGCGTCCTCTGCCGCCAGCAAAAACCAATCCAAAGCCGATCAAGCCGTTGACGACCGGACTCCCGAACAGCGTCTCGCCGACGCGCGTGCAAAACTGGATCGATTGGTCGGTCTCGAAGGCATCAAGGACCAGATCGAAACGCTGACGAATTTCCTGAAAATGGAAACGCTTCGCGAAAAAGAAGGCCTACCGACGTCCAAACCAAGCCTGCACATGGCGTTCGTTGGCAACCCGGGAACAGGCAAGACGACGGTCGCTCGAATCGTTGCGGAGATCTACGGTGCGCTGGGTGTCTTAGAAAAAGGCCATCTGGTCGAAACCGACCGCAGCGGCCTGGTCGCCGAATACGCCGGTCAAACCGGTCCCAAAACCAACGCCAAAATCGACGAAGCACTCGATGGCGTCCTGTTCATCGACGAAGCCTACACCATGATCGACGAAAGCGGCCAAGATCAATACGGTCGCGAAGCAGTCCAAACACTGCTCAAACGAATGGAGGACCAACGTGATCGCCTGGTTGTCATCCTGGCCGGCTATCCAGTCGAGATGCGAAAAATGATTCGAAGCAATCCCGGACTCAGTTCACGCGTCGGGACAACCATGAACTTCGATGACTATCCGCCCGAAGCGCTCTGTCGCATCTTTGCTCTGATTGCAAACAAATCCAAGTACACCATTCCGACCGAATCGCGGCGACGTTTGCTGCGCGGATTCACGTACCTGTACATCAGCCGTGATCGACATTTTGGCAACGGTCGGACGTCGCGTAATTCACTCGAGCGATCCGTCCGGCGTTTGGCCAACCGATTGTCCAAAATGACCGAAGTCAATCGCGATTTGCTGACAACGCTCGAGCCCGAGGACATCGAGGTCGCCGGCGTTTCGATGGACCATCTCGAAACGATGGCCGCCGAACCGGGTAACGTCCGCGTGACATGTAAACAATGCGACCACGCCCAAGTCGTCGACGACAAATTGCTGGCCACCGACATCACCTGCGAATCTTGCAGCGAGATGTTCGAAGCCGACTGGGGCGAACCTGTCGCCGCACTGCCGGCGCCCGATGACACGGGATCACAGGAGGCGGCGGCCGATGCATCGCCCCAAGCAGAATCACCCAGCGTTTGATGAGTGGGTATTCAACATGCGGTCGTGATTACGGTAACGGACTGAAGTCCGTTCTACATCGACGATTTCCCACGTGCCGGTGCGATCACGAATCGCGACTACGGTAACGGACTGAAGTCCGTTCTACGTTTTTGCGTGGTTAGCGTGGTTAGCGTTTGACGCGGGCGTTTCCTTGCCAGATGCTCCACACTTGGTCTTCGTCGGCTGGCTGCCCGTAGTCGGTCAACATCGTTGCCGCCAGCGCGCCGGTGGCCCAACCGAACTGTGTGCATTTTTCGGCTTCCCAACCATTCAAAACGCCGTACAGCAATCCGCCGACGAAACCGTCACCGCCGCCGATGCGATCCAACACACCGATCTGGCGTGGTTCGACGACGTGAAAGTCGTCCCCGGCCGAAACGATCGCGCCCCACATATGAGAATTGGCACTTTCGACTTCACGCAGTGTGGTGGCAAACAACGTTGCCCCGCTGTACTCCTTCTTGACGCGTCGGATCATCTCTTTAAACCCGTCGATCTTCGCCCCGATATCCTTGCCGCCCGCTTCGGGACCTTCGATGTCCAGACACAACTGAAAGTCTTCTTCGTTTCCGATCAAGATGTCCGACAAGCTGGCGATCTCTTTAAACGCCGCAGAAAGTTCCTCTTCGCGACCGACCCAAAATGATGCGCGGTGATTGAGGTCAAACGAAATTCGCGCCCCATGCTTCTTGGCCGCGCGGGCGATCTCCAAGCAGAATTGACTGGTTTCTTCGGACAATGCCGCGATCAAACCCGACATGTGAACGATCTTGGCTCCCTCGTCACCAAAGATACGATCGAGATCAAAGTCTTTGGCGTTCAGCTTTCGGCCGACTTCGCCCGCACGGTCGTTTTGAACTCGCGGTCCACGTGAACCCCAACCACTGTCAGCCATGTTGATCTGGTGTCGAACGCCCCACGGTGTGTCTTGCTCGAATTCCGGACCCTCAAAATCCATGTGCCGGCGTGCCAGATCGTCTTTTAAGAATCGAGCGATGGGGCTGTCTTTGACAAACGCCGTCAGGATTTTTACGGGCAACCCCAGAAACGACGAAACGCTGCCAACATTCGACTCGGCACTCGTACCCTGCATTTTGAAGGTATCGCTACAGTGAAACGGTTGATTGTTCACCGGAGTCAAACGGGTTCCCATGCTGGTGGGAATGACCATGGCATACTTTGCGTCGCTACGAAGTTCAATCATTGTCGCTACTTGTGAGTGTTGGAAGGGTCGAGTTACGTGGGCCAAATACGTAGTTACGTAGGCCAGGACCTGTCCTGGCGATGCTTGATGTCAGGTCCAACCTGACGAGCAAAAAAATCAAATCGTCACCGAAGCAAAACCGCCGTCCACGGCGATGTTTTGACCGGTCACAAACGACGCCGCCTTACGACTGGCTAACCAAACCACCGCGCCGGCCAATTCGTCGGGTTTTCCAAATCGATCCATCGGCGTGTGGCCAATGATCTGACCTCCACGCTCGGTATAACTGCCATCGTCGTTGAACAGCAGCTTGCGGTTTTGTTCGGCGGGAAAGAACCCGGGACTGATCGCGTTGACACGAACACCCGTCGTCGCCCATTCGCGCGACAACCACATCGTAAAATTGATCACGGCTGCTTTGGCCGCCGAATAGGCAACCACGCGCGATAGCGGAATCATTCCCGACATCGACGCGATGTTGATCACGCTTCCGACGCCGGCAGCCAACATGTCCGGTCCAAAAACCTGACTGGGCAACAACGCACCGCCAACCAAATTCAAATCAAATACATCGCGCCACGCATCCAGAGGCAACTTACAAAAATCGCCCCCCGGTCCAATAGTCGCCTCCGGTCGATTGCCGCCCGCCGCGTTGACCAAAACCGACGCGGGTGAACCGGCCCAACTTTTGATCTTGTCGCGTGCCTCGGCCAATGAGTCGGCATTGAGACCATCAGCGGCAAAGAATTTGGCTTCGCCACCGGCATCGGCGATTTTTGCCGCCCTCGCATCGCCACGCTCCGCGTTGCGACCGACCACGGCGACCTTGGCACCAAAAGCGCCCAACGCCTCGGCCATCAATCCGCCCAATTCGCCCGTGCCACCAATTACGACGGCCACATCATCATCTAGTCGAAATATGTCTTTCATAGCGACGCTAACTTAATCTCTCCAAGCCGCGTCGGACAGGTGCCAAAATCAAGCGATATCGAGCCCAGAATGGCTCGCCGCTGGACGCGGCTGATATCGACCTCACACCGCTGGACGCGGCTGATCTCGACCACAGCCCCTCAGCCACCGATCGCGTACATCGGACGTTCCGGCGGTGTGAATCCATCGTCGTCGATCCCGTGCCCCGCTTTCTTCGCACTCACGCAGCGCTGGATTTCTGCCAACACTTCGTCGTCGGTCGCGCCACCGCGAATCAGATCCCGCAGCGACACCTCGTCTTGAGCGAACAGGCAATTGCGAATCGATCCATCCGCGGTGATCCGCAGCCGGTTGCATGCGCCACAAAACGGAGCCGTGACGCTGCGAATGATCCCAATCTGACCTCCGCCAGGCAGCAAAAAATCCTCGGCTGGCTGCGACGGATGGGGACGTGAACGTGCGACCACCTGCCCAAAATGATCTTCGACCATCCGTAACAGCTCGTCGCCGGTTAACACGTCTTGCGACTGCCACGCCTTGTCCGTGTCCAGCGGCATGAACTCGATGAACCGCAGCGGTACCTTGCGGCTGTCAGCAAACTCAATCAACCGAATCACCTCGGGCTCGGTGATCCCGCGGATCGCAATCGTGTTCAGTTTGACCGAATCAAAACCGGCATCGATCGCCGCGTCGATCCCCGCAATCACTTTGTCGACACCAGTTCGGCGCGAGATCCTCTGAAAAGTTTCTTCACTCAAGGAATCCAAGGACACGTTGACGCGTCGCAATCCCGCTGCCCGCAGTTCCGCCGCGTGATCTGCCAAAAGGATCCCGTTGGTGGTCAGTGACAAATCTGCCAAACCATCGATCGCTGCCAGCATCTCGACCAAACGCGCGATCTGCTTTCGCACCAGCGGTTCGCCGCCGGTCAGCCGAATCTGCCGCACACCCGCCCGACGCACCAATAATTCGACCAGTGCATGGATCTCCTCAAACGACAACAACCAGTCGCGCGGCATGAATTGCGCATCACTCGCGGGCATGCAGTAAAAGCAGCGGATGTTACAGCGATCGGTCACGCTGACCCGCACACTATCGTGAACACGGCCAAATCGATCGACTAACTTCGTTATCGTTTTTGTATCTTGATCGGTCATGTGGGTCGGTTCAGTCGTCTATGGCCAATTGGATGCATGCACCCAAGGGTCCAAGAAATCCCGTTCGCGGATCGATCCCAGGCCTGACCAGTCGAAATCGTCTTACTTACGTTTAGCTTGATCGCGGATTCGCGAGACTTCCCCAGTGGAAGCGAGTCGCAAAAGTCCTTGCTCGAAGTATTCTTCCAGATCCAGCTCGTTTTGTCGCCGGGTCAGGTCGACGACGTCGGCCGCCTCGGTCGGCACAATCTCGTATTCACGCATTCGCTTACGATGTTCCCGCACGATCACCTCGGGGTCCTCGGTCTTTAACATCACGCGGTCAACACCCTCGCGAGGTCGCGGCAGGCGCGCCTGCGTCATCGTGATCAAAATGTCATCGCCGGCCAAAAAACTGCAGAACCCGTGAAATCCACTGTCGATCAACTTGCCATCACGACGCAGTACGGTTCGGACGGCAAAAAACGAACTCAATCCGCTCGAAGTCGTCATCGACATCGTCGCCATCGCCAACGGGCCAATCGTCGGCACCGTCGCATAGTAGTTTCGCTTGTACCGTAACGAACCCACTTTTGTTTTCACTTCGCGAAAGTGGTTCAGGATCCGCTTGGGTACCTGCTCCGATTCCACGCGAATGATTCGAGCCGCTTCCACCGCGAAAGGACTCGGTGGCGATTTCCCAAGTAACCGTGCCAACAGCCCGGGCGGAGCCATGTCGCACATCGGGATCGATTTGCCATCGGTAGCGACGATGAATTCGCGCTCGGTGTATTCTTCGTGGGCTTCGCTCAAAAGTAGACTCCTTGGTCAACGCAAGTATACCCAAGGCGACTCCCAAGCAGTGCAGCGAGAACATGATCCAACTCGATCACGGCGCAAACACGCCCACCATCTCTGCTCCAAACCTTGGCCCGCTCTAATCCTTGGCTTGTTGCCTTGCACTCGGGACATCGTCGCCAATCCAATTGGCTCAGACGAATCTACCATCGATCCTGCGAATCAGCATGTTGGGAATTCGCATGGTGGGAATCAACCCATCCGTCAGATGAGCTTCCGCCGATCACGCCACCACCTCTCGAATCGACGACGGTGGATTACACTAACGTGAATTCTCCACAACTTGCAAATCCCCAAAATCGTGCGGCTCCAGCATCCGTTCGGAAGCCCCAACAACCAGTCGAACGAACCGATGACTGTCGAACTTGTTCCATGTCCCCACTGTGGCGGTGATATTGATATCGATGCCAACTTCTGTCGGCATTGCGGCAGCAGCGACACGGACGGTTGGAAGCAATCATGGGACACGGACGATGCCGACGCCATGACAGAGGACGGTGATTTTGATGAAGACGGTGATTTTGATTACGACGACTACGTT
>JABDKS010000631.1 GCA_013002105.1 Pirellulaceae bacterium
TTCGAATCCTTCGACGCATTCTTGGATGCGGAGACTGACGCGTCCATCGAAGACTCCGCCAGAGCCGAAAATTCTTCGATCGGAATCGCGATCGGCTGACCCACACTGAGCGTCGTCGCTTTTCGACACCCAGCCAGGTCCAACACCATTTGCTGCATCATCGGCAGGAATACCATCCGCAATGGCAGTGTCGTCCATGACGCGTTGCACGGTATGGCAAACTGATAGACATGTCCACGACCACGTTTTGACGCAACGACCAACGGGTTCCCGTCACTGACTTTCAGTAATACAACCGATGGCGACGGATCATCGTTACCGACGCCCCGCAAAGAATCGGACGTGGTGGCAGTCGGCGTCGCTGAGCTTGCTACCGAGTCAACATTATTCGGATCACCCGCTGCTGTGCGATCATCAACCGCCTGGTTCGTCGCATCGTCCTGCCCGGATGGCGGCAGTTCCAACTGACGATACGCATAGATTTCGACCTCGCTGAGTGGCTGCTGATCACTCGCGGTCAGCAGGTTCCATGGCGCGTACTGTGGGTTGATTTCACCGATTCGCCATTTTGCCTTTCTTTCGGCCTTGGGATCACCGACCACATCACCTAAGACCGCAGGCAGTTCCAGCGATCCCTGGTCACAGGTCCACGTCAGGTTGTAATCGTCGGATTTCAAATCATTGCCGTCAAAAACGATCAGCGATCCGCCTTGCAACACAAAGGAAGCAATTGCTTTGCGTTCGTCTTCTTTCAAAGTCCGAACGTTTGCCAAAATGATGATCTCGGGTGCGGATTCTTCGAGCGTCTTGACGATTTGATTGGATTGCTTGACCGTCGTCTTGACCGAATCGGGTTGGTCGTCGCCGCCAAACGCAAATGGGCTTAAAGCAATCGCCAAAAAATCGGCTTGTCCTTCCAAAGGTTGCCGACTTGGTTTTCCGTCGACGATCAGCACCTGAATCTCTCGCATCACATCGACCGCGACGCTACGTCGGTTGTCTGCTGCCAACGAGTCGGCATGTTCCACCGATACGGTCACTTCATGCACCCCCGGTTCGTCGATTCGGTGGCTCAGTCTCGACGTCGCGGACGCGTTTGCTTCAACGTCGACCAGCCGAGAGGGCAATGCCACACCGTCGATGGACCAGATCACCCGCAAATCACGCAGGGGTATATCGGATGCGTTTCGGATGCGGGCGGAGAGCTGCGAACTTCTGCCGGCTACGACTGCGGGCGAATCCACCGCAACAGAATCAACGGAAATGTTGGGCATCGACGCTTCCGCATCGCCAATATTCCAGAAATTCACTGTCGCAACGGGATCGACTTCCTTCATGCGTGCTGACAATCCCTCGAGCGATCGCGATGTCGCCTGACCGACGTTACAGCTCTGGAAATCCGATGCAATCACGATGCTGCGCTGCGCGTGCGAACTCTGCTCGGCTGCCGCGACTGCTGCATCGACCAGTCTGGCCAACTCCACAGGACCACCTTCGGCACGCAATCCCCGAATACGCTCCAACGCATCTGCGGCCCCCATCGTCGCAGGCGGAGAATCAACTGCACTTGCCTGGATCAACATGATTTCGTCGCGACGCGTCATGTCACGCAATAAGTCCGACAATCCCTGTTTCAGCATGTCCATCCGCGATAATTGACCCTCCGCGGCCGCTGCCATGGAACGGCTATCGTCAATGACAATGACGAGTGTTCGTGACGCATCACCGGGCAATGCATGAAAGCCGGTCAGTACCGGGCGAGCCAAACAGAATGCCAACAAAATAGGAATCGCACATCGCAGTAACAGCAACAGCAGATTGGTGATCTGCATACGCCGGCGATTGATCCGGATGACACTGTCAAGCAAATGCCAAGCGCCCCAGTCAATCGTGGTAAAACGACTGCGATGCAGCAAATGGATCGCCAGCGGAATGGTAAAGGCGAACGCGCCGAAGGCCAACAAGGCGTTGACGAAGGTCAAGTTAGTCGCCTCCGAAATGCCATGTATTCATGCAGTGCATCGGCGAACGGCCGATCAGTCGTCATAGGAACATGGTCGACACGATGCTTTCGACAGATTTCCTGCATCGCCGACTGATGGGTGCTCAGTCGTTCCAGATAAGCATCACGAAGCGACTTGGCGTCAACGGTATGTTCATTTGCTACGTTTTCGATATCACGAAATTGTATTCGGCCGGCGAACGGAAAATCGACTTCGTCGGGATCCAGAATCTGAAAGAACACCACTTCGTGACGTTTGGAGCGAAACTGTGCCAACGCTTGCCCGATCGATTCCACATCGCCCATCGCGTCGGAGATAATGATCAACAATCCGCGTCGACCAAGCTTGGGCATCAATTGGCGAAACACACCCCCAAGATCCGTTTCGCGATGCGTGACATCACCGGCGAGAGGTTTCAAGATGGCTTGCAAGTGCGACGGCCGACTCCGCAGCGGCACAAAATCTCGCGGCTGGTCGTCGAACGTCATCAAACCGACTGCGTCTTGTTGCCCCAACATCAGATAGGTTAACGACGCAGCCAGTTGAACTCCATAATCAAATTTTGTCCTGCCTTCACCGCGCTCACCGCCGTAGGCCATCGAACCACTTTGGTCGACCAGTAATGTGCAACGCAGGTTTGTTTCTTCTTCGAACTCGCGAATGTAAAGTCGGTCACTCTTGCCAAATGCTTTCCAGTCGATGTTCTTCAGTTCGTCGCCGCGCACGTACTGCCGGTGTTCTTTGAATTCGACGCTGAAACCTTTGTGGGGCGAACGGTGACGCCCCGAACAAAAACCTTCGACCACCCCTCGAGCCAACAACTGCAATCTCGCAACGCGAGACAGATCATCGGGTTTGACAAGACTAAGAATGCGCATCAGTAGCAGCAGCGAAATTCAAGAGGCGGGGAGTTCAACGGCACAACGGGCAATTCGCCGTTGGCAGGAACCAGATACAGTATATCGCCAAGCCGCAATTCCGCTCCCTCGGTACCGGCACAGATTCGCACGGACGGCCAAAAAGTCCGCCACAAACACTTCAATATCCCTGTTTCGCACGCCCCCTCGCGTTAAGCCGATCCGCCATAATGGCCTCCAATCCCAACCACCCCCTCCTGCACGCCCCACGAGTTCTTTCGATGCCCCGCCTATTTGCTCTGGCCGTCGCCATTTGTGGCTCCCTATCTCTTTGCTCCAACGTGCTGGCAGACCTTCGTGCCGGCGCTGCCGTGGTCGATATCAGCCCGACTCAGATGCCGGTTCTGGTCAACGGTGGAATGATGTCGCGCAGTGCCGACTCGATCAAAACGACGGTCAACGCGCGTGCGATTGTTGTCGACGACGGCAAGGATCGAATCGCGATCGTGGTCGTCGACAGCTGCATGGTCCCCCGCGAACTGCTCGACGACGCCAAGCTTCAAGCGGCACAAGTAACACAGATTAAACCGGACCATATTCTCGTTTCGGCCACGCACACGCACACCGCACCGTCGGCATTCGGCGCACTTGGCACCGATCCGGATCTTTCGTATCTGCCTTTGCTGCGACAAAAGATTGTGGAGGCGATTGTCCAAGCCGAGTCCCATTTGCAGCCAGCACGCGTCGGATGGGGCGAAACGACCGCCGATGAATTCACCGCGTTGCGTCGCTGGGTCCGTCGACCCGATCGCCTGGATGTCGATCCCTTTGGAAATCAGACAGTGCGCGCCAACATGCACGCCGCGCGCGACCCAGAGAATGTCATCGGAGAATCCGGCCCCGAAGATCCCGAACTGTCCATCATTGCATTTCAATCAACCGATGGCGATCCAATCGCAATTCTCTGCAATTTCTCGATGCATTACTTCGGTGATCAACCGATCAGCGCAGACTATTTTGGCCTGTTCAGCGACGGCATCGCCCAACACGCGGCGTCGAAGCAGAGCGACGGTTCAAAGCAAGACGTCGTTGGCATCATGTCGCACGGGTGCAGCGGTGATATTTGGCGCCGAGATTACATGACCTGGACAGGGAAGGACGAAGCAACCATCGAGTCGTACACGCAGGGGCTGCTGCAAATCGCGAAAGACGCCTACGACGGCATTGAGTACCAGGCGGACTTGGACGTGGCCATGGCCGAATCGCGCCTGCGAATGTCTTACCGAGTTCCCGACGCGCAGCGTTTGCAATGGGCACAACAGATCGTCGATCAAATCGAAGACGGTGTGCCCAAAGACCGCGAGCAGGTCTACGCCCGTGAACAAGTTTTGCTGCATCAAATGCAAGAAACCGAGATTGTCGTGCAGGCTCTGAAGCTTGGAAACCTCGCGATCGTCACGACACCCAACGAGACTTACGCTCTGACAGGATTGAAATTGAAATTACAAAGCCCGTTGGAACACACCATGGTGATTGAATTGGCAAACGGCGCCGACGGATACATTCCACCTCCAGAACAACATCATCTCGGTGGCTACAACACTTGGGCGGCTCGCTCGGCGGGATTGGAAGTGCAAGCCGAACCGAGAATCGTAGCGGCAGGCTTGCACCTGCTGGAAACCATCAGTGGGCAACCGCGGCGACAATCGGTGCAAAAGCTCGGTCCAGCTGCCACCGCGATTCTTTCGCAGAAACCTTTGCTCTATTGGCGACTGGACGAGATGGAAGCATCGGTGGCCGTGGATGCCAGCGGCAATCATCACGACGGCGTCTTTGAACCCGGCGTGTTGTTTTTTCTGCCGGGTCCGCTACGCAGCACCGATGACGAATTGTTTACGCTCGATCAGCCCAACCGAGCAGTCCACACGGCGAACGGTCGCATTCGCGCACGACTCGATTCACTCGGACAAGACTACACCGTGTTGATGTCGTTTTGGAATGGAATGCCGGTCGACGCGAGAGAGACAGCCGGTTGGTTATTTTCACGCGACCACGCACATTCGATCACCAGTCGCGGTGACCATCTGGGCCTTGGTGGCGAAGGCGCGCGAGCTGGCAAACTGATCTTCCAGCATGGAGTCGGCGGGGAACCGAGCGTCGGCAAAACACCGATTGAGCGTTGGACGTGGAACCAAGTTGCGCTGGTCCGCCAAGGTGATCGTGTCCGAGTGTTTTTGAATGACAACCCCGAGCCAGAGATCGATGTGCAGTCACCTGCCGATTCAGCGACGACCATCGCGAGTTGCTTTTTTGGAGGGCGTAGCGACAACGATTCCAATTGGGAAGGAAGGATCGATGAGGTTGCCGTGTTTGATCGTGCACTGACCGTCAGCGAGTAACCGCACGAAACATCTATCCAACCACGCAACCAACCTTGCAGCCAACCCTCCAACGAGCCCGAGAACCCAATGAAGTTGCAGACTGTCGCGATCGCACTATCGATAACCACCCTTTTTTGTTGGGAATCCGCCAAGGAACTGCCTGCCGCCGAGAGACCCAATGTCGTGTTGATATTGGTCGATGATTTGGGCGCGTTGGATTTGAATTGCTACGGCTCGGCCGATCTCTCCACCGATCATCTCGACGGACTTGCTGCACGTGGCGTCCGATTCAGCCAGTTTTATGCTTCCGCGCCGGTTTGTTCGGCGTCGCGAGTTGGCTTTCTGACAGGTCGCTATCCGGTGCGCGCTGGGCAACCGGGCAACGGACCGATGCCGGCCGACGAGAAGACGATTGCCGAGTTGTTTGCTGAGTCAGGCTACGACACCGGCCACGTTGGCAAGTGGCACCTGGGTGTCGGACCGGGACAATCACCGCTGGAGCAAGGTTTTCGTTCGTCCTATGGTCACATGGAAGGTTGCATCGACAACTATGCTCACTTCTTTTTCTGGGCCGGCCCCAATCGTCATGACCTATGGCGCGACGGAAAAGAGATTTGGGAGGATGGAAAGTTTTTCCCCGACCTGATGGTTCGCGAGTGCAAGACATTTCTTGACCAACCCCGCGAAAAACCATTCCTGCTGTACTGGGCTTTCAACGCACCCCACTATCCGTATCAAGGCACCGACCGGTGGCGCAAACACTACGCCAAGTCGCCTAGCCCGAGAGACAAATACGCCGCATTTGTGTCGACAATGGACGAATCCATTGGGCAAGTCCTTGAACATCTGCGCGACACGGGATTGGACCAGAACACCATCGTCGTGTTCCAAAGCGATCATGGGCACAGCACGGAAACACGAGCATTCGGGGGAGGCGGTAACGCGGGCCCCTATCGAGGTGCAAAGTTTTCGTTGTTCGAAGGGGGAATTCGCGTTCCCGCGATCATTGCTTGGCCAAATCACATCGGCCGGGGCGAAGTCCGCGGCGAGATGGGTACCGGCTGCGACTGGCTGCCCACTTTGGCTCAATACTGCGACGTAGACGTTGACGCATCGACTCTGGACGGCAAGTCATTGGTCGACGTAATCGGCTCGGCAAATGCAAAATCGCCCCATGACGTCTATCAGTGGCAGTTCGGGGGCAACAATCAGCCGCAGTGGGCCGTTCGCTCTGGCCCATGGAAATTGATCGGCAATCCCATCGATACGACCCAATCCCAGACCCAACGCAAGGATAGCGGGCGGCTAAAAGACAAACGTTTCTTGGTCAACTTGGACGACGACCCATCCGAGACAACCAATCTCGCACAGCAGCACGCCGAGATCGCAAAGAAACTCCAAAGTCACCGCGATCAATTGATCACAGCGATCCGATCCAGATAGCGATCCAAGTCGGCGATGCGACAAGCGACTGCCGCGTGTCGTCGCATTCCGTCGCTGTCTATTTCAAATTCGGCTGACCTGGCGACGCAATCTGCGATGCATCGGGCTCGTGGGCCAGTTTCTCACGAATGACTTCCCAATCCGACGGCGGACGTTGGGGAATGAAATTCTTGAAGAACTGTTGCATCCCATCTCGAATCGCGTTTCGTTTGACGTCAGCAAATTCGTAGTGATCCCACATCGGTGCCGTTTTGGCATTGAAATTCGGTGCGTACATGATCAGCGCTTGTGGCAAGAACTGCTGATCGTCCAACGCGATCTGTACGAGCCGGTACTGTGCGCGATCGGACTGTTGCTTTGGCCAGGCTTCGATCAAAAACATGCCTTCTTTGGGAGCCTTGACTTCGCGAACCCAATATCGCTCCTGAATTTGCTTCGCATCCAAGTTGAAAACAAAAGGCAACGGACTGTTAAAGATTTGCTGACCCTGCATTCCCGCTGGCAATTCGTTGATGGTGCATTTCTTTTCGTTTCCATCAAACTCAATGACTTCACGGCCGTTGCACACCCAATAATCGCCGACCTTACCTTGCTGTGCACCGTATTGTGGCTTGCCGTCCTTCATGCCCTGATAAAACAAAACCTGATCTTCGCGAAACATTCCCTTATCGGGAGTCGCGTACTTGATTTCACCGGTTGATTTGGTTGCGTGAATTCCGGCCGGAGCGGCCAATAGATCGAAGTGCCACTTCTGAAATTTGCACGTCATCGTCTTGGTTCCCTTGCTTTGCGTTTCCCAAGCCTGCAAGAGCTTTTGCAATCGATCCAGTTCGGTGGGATTGAGTGGTGCGAACGGCGCCGCGTTGGGATTGGCACCTGTGGCGGTCGCGTTCGCAGCGCCTTGACCGGCAGTCTGCTGGACTTCGGCGGTCTGCTTACCGCCAACCGGATTGCCGCCAACTCGATCGCCGCCGGTTTGTTGAATCTGCAATGCACGTGGATCGGTTTGATTGCGAGCAGCAGCACCATTGCCGTTGGAGGATGGGTTCGTGTTCTGCGCATAGGCGGGAACATTTCGCCCGCGGCCGGGGTCAACCTGCTGTGCCGACGCGGTAGGCGTTGCCATCGGCAAGCCCCATGCCGCAGTCAACGTAGCCAAAATCAAGGTATCAGTTCGTTTCAGTCGCATCATCCGTGACGCCTGTTGGTTGCGCGGTTCTTTATGCTCGGGCTACATCCATTTAGACCCAAGTTCAGCGCGATCCTATCAACGCGAGCGGTCACGTCGAAAGAGCGAATCGAACTCGGCCTGGAACACAGCATGCAAGCACCATCAATGCTATCAATCGATCCGATGCAACTGCACTCCAAAAGTCGAATCGAATTCTCTCTCTATTCATCCCTAATTACCACGTACTGTGAAGCTTTCCCGTTTCCCCAGCGTTACGGTCATGCCTCTTCGGTCGGTTGCCGATCTTTTTTGATGAGAGTCTGTGCGCACGCGAAGCCCCTTTGCGCGCCTATCGACCGTGGAGGACGAAGGTTTGATAATCCGATCACATTTACGAGCGAAACGATCCGGCGGAGCAGTTGGCCGACGTTGGGCGCTGATGGCGATTGCCGCCAGTGCGGTCGCGTGTCCCAGCGGATGGGGAGACGAACCGTCGTTGAGTGTCGCTGCGAAGCAAAACCTGATGCGCAGCATGACGCCCATTGCTAGTCGCGCGATCCAGTTAGAAGCGACGACCGCACAATTACCGCGAGCAGTGGTCACCGCGATTGCTGCGGATCCCCGCGGTGATTTGGTCGCCGTTGCCGGTGACGACCATGCGATTCGGATTTTGAACACATCGACCATGCGAATCGTTCAGACACTCGATGGTCATCGCGATCTGATTCGCACATTATCCTTCAGCCACAGCGGCGATCAATTCGTATCGGCTGGCAACGACGGACAATTAATCGTCTGGGATCGCGACGCATCATTCACAATCATGCAACGGATGCAGGGAACCCCTGCGTTGGCGTGTGTCCGATTTGCGCCTGACGACAATGAAATGGCAGCGGTGGGCTTTGACAACACCGTCTTTGTGATCGGTCGCAAACCACGGCCAAAAACAGTCTTCGAATGTCACTGCAAAGATTTACGCGCGATCGCGTATCGCGACGACAACCGACTGCTAGCAGTAGCCGGTCGCTCGGGCAGCCTGCATCTGTTTGATCCGGCCAACGGCGAATTGGTGCTCGAACAGAAGATTCACAATGGCCGCGTTCACGATTTGGAATTTCACCGCGATGCTTATACCCTCGTCAGCGTTGGGGCCGATGGCATGATGGTTGTCTTTGATACCAAACGCAACCGAGTCCTTAGCCAAACACGGGTGAGTACGGGAAAACTGTTTGCGGTTTCGATTTTGGACAGCGTGCACGTTGCAGTAGCAGGTTCGGACAATGTGATTCGCGTCGTCAACACCGATGATGGACAAGTTGTCCGAAAACTCGAAGGCCACCACGGATCCATCCCGTCACTCGCCTTTACCAACGGCAAACTGTTTTCCGGAGGATTCGACGCGACGCTGCGACGCTGGACGCTCGACCATGTCACCGGTAATCAGCAACGCATCGCCGAAGGAGATCATGGCATCGATCGCTAAGCGGGCATTGCCCACGCACAGAAACTAGACCAGACCCACCGCGGCGCTCACACCGGGCGCACCGAGAATCGAAAGACCCGCAATCTTTCGACGACGGTTTTCGCGAAACGACCAAGGCACACGGAGGTGCCGAAGCGTGATTTGGAAAGAGAAACGATCCGGTAGCAAACACCGTCGCAATTCATCGACGGTGGGAACGCATGCCGTTCGACGTCGTATCATGACGCCGGAGCGACTGGAAGCGCGACAATTGTTGGCGGCCGATCCGATTCATGTCGGTGTCGTCTACCTGGAGACAGACTATCTAGAAAGTGATCAGGACGTTGGCGGTGACTCACGCGGTGACCGGTTCATCGTGTCGTTCACCGGTGGTGCGCCGGACACGCAGTTGACTCAGCTGCGAATCAATACTGACAAAGACGGTGATGGATACTCTGTCGGTGACCCAATTTATGACACGCTGCCGGGAGGACGGGGAACCGACGGATCAGCTGGTTTTCAGATTGTTCGGGTCCAAACGGCGGATGGACGCAACGTCGATGCCGTTGCCGAAGTCGACGATGGTAGCCAAGAATTGGTGTTGCGATTGTCGAATTTCCGTGCCGGCGACCGGCTGGAATTTACGTTGGACGTCGACGAAATTCTCCGCAACTCACTCGATTTGGCGATCTTCAACGACCGTTTGGATGTGATCACGTCGGGCCAAGAGTTTCAGGATTCGATCCTGGGAGCAACGTTCGAGGCACCGCATTACGAAACGACGCTTGCCGACACCATTTTCGAGAATGATTACGGTACGCCATCACAGTCGCACGGACTCGACCTGCCGCCAGATTATGGCGACGATGTCTACAGCCGTCCCGACCGATCCGCCGCCGCCATCACGAGCGTGCAGCAAGTTCCAAAACCCATTTCGATTGCCGGTCATGTTTGGATCGACAATGACTTGGACCTGATCCGCGAGCTCGGCGAACCGATCTTGCAGGACATCGAGATTTCGCTCTGGTCATTGAATGAAACCACGCAGCGATACGAAGACACAGGCCACCGAGCGACGACCGATAGCACGGGACGCTACGAGTTTCCTAAGTCGCTGGCGCTTTTACCGGGCCAGTATCGTGTCGTGCAAACACAGCCGTCAGGGC
>JABDKS010000632.1 GCA_013002105.1 Pirellulaceae bacterium
GGTCGATGGCTTTGCTTAGCACCAGCTTTTCGGCGGGCGGGACACGCGACAGATCGACTTCGCCTGTCGCTTTGGAACGTAACAAAGACGATTGCGTGAGCGAGCTATAGGGAAGTCTTCCAGTGCGCAATTCGTAGTAGGTGACCGCCAACGAATATTGATCGATGGTCTTGCTGTAGGTTCGTTCGAATAGCATCTCCGGCGCGCCATAGGCCGGGGTTCCAAATGCGACCGATGTTTTTCGCGAGTCTTCGACTTTGCGAGCCAAGCCGAAATCGCAGACCTGGGCCTGACCGCCCACCAACAAAATATTTTGTGGCTTGATATCGCAGTGATAGATGTTGTGCCGTTCGTTCAATTCATCAATTGCTGATGCGGCCGACTTCATGTACCGCAGCAATTCGACCGGTTCGATTCCCACCGGTTGCGCGTCACCGGTCGCGGCGTCACCGGTCGCGGCGTTAACAGTCGCAGTCTTAACAGTCGCGGCGTCATCACCAGCTGGATCGGCAACAGGTGCTTCTTTCTCAGCCAGAACCTGTACCAATCGATCCATCAGTGTTTGTTCGCCCAGGCCCATCGCGACGATCATTTGCGTGGGCTTGGTTTTTCGCGTTGAAAGCGCAACCGTCTCGGTGATTGGCGGATCAAATTCGGCTGATGATTCGCGCTGTTCCGTTGGGGCCAAGCAAACCGTTTCGGTCAAATCATCGCCGGTACCCAAAATCGACTCGGTTTCTTTTGAACTGAGCAGATTGTGTTCGTCATCAAAAAACCAGACGCCAAACAGTGGACAGAGATTTGGGTGTTTGGCCTCGCGAACGATCCGCAACGCTTCAAGTTCGCGGTCGCTGGCGATCATCGCCAAGTCGCTCAGGATCTTGATCGCCACTTGTACTCCACCCGAAGCCCGGGAGACCCATACTTCTCCTGACCCCCCGGCTCCCAACCGTCGAACGAGTACATAGCCGGGGACGATTTCGTCACCGGGCTTCAACGAATGCGGCATCTGGCCGTCGATGCCTCCTTGAATCTAAGTTGGGTCTGCAACTGCGAATGCGTTGGATCACTGAATGGCACAGTTCAATATACCGTAATTGTCCAGTCTCTGTCCGCAGCGAAACGCCGAGTCGAGTCGCAAACGAGCCGATATAGCGGCACAGAATTGATGCCCGAGTGGTTTACGTTCAGACTGTCACTTAGACTTTCGGCAGTTCATTTGGTGGACATGCGATGCACGTTTGTCCGCTGCAGCAATTGAAGGAACCGAGTTTGTCCATTGCACTAGCAGAGATCCGTACAGCACTTCGGCCGCTCTTGGCATGTCTTTGGGTCGCCTGGGCGGCGGTCCTGTTAGGGCCCATGATTTGGGATCTGATCGCCGGTGCCGAATCGTATCGCACCCCGGGTTGGTGCAAGATGACATCATCGGTGCTGCTGATCATCGCCGGTTGGACTTGGTATGCCGCGTTGGTCGGCACCGACTCGGACGCTGACAGCATCAAGCGCGCTAAACGAATCGCCTTGCTGATGACTGCCGGAATGGCGTTGGGGACGCTGGGCGACTTCTTCAACGCCGGTCGGTTGCAAGAAGTGATTCCGTTGGACGATCCGACGGTTGGCGGACTGGCCTCGTTTCTGCTCGGGCACATTCTGTACATCACCGCATGTATCTTGCTGGCCCGCTGGTGTGAGCTGACTGACCGCCGATCTTGGCTGTTGGCGGTTGGATTCTGGCAGTTCGCCGCAGTGATTGGTTGGGTCTTGATCTGCTTTCGCGGCGAAGGAAACGCCACGTTGATGTGGGCCGCCCTACCCTATTCGATGTTGTTGGCCGGCACCGCCGGAGTCACCGCCGCGCTGGCGCTACAGGACAAGCGGCTAACGCTGTTGGCAATGGGCGGTGCGCTGTTTTTGATTAGCGATCTGATCCTGGGCTACGAGATCTTCCAAGGACCTCTGTGGCCCGAGGGCGAACCGGTCTGGCTGACCTACGGTCCCGGACAAATGTTGATCGTCTTTGCCATTGGCGCGATGGTGACATTGTTGCCGGACGATGAATAGTAGGCGGGGCGGGTTTGATACCGCTTGAACGGATCACGCCACTTCATCCAGCATCGCTTGGACACGTTGCTCGATCGTGCTGGTGATATCGGTGGTTTGGTTTTTGACTTTGCGATCGCCGACGACCTGCAGCGGTTCGCCGAACTGGACGATCGCTCGGCGCTCGCCTTTGATCGACGCGGTGACCTTTTGCAGTACGTCTTCTTCGAACTTGTCTAACGTTTCAGCCATCCGTTCGATCGTCGGCTTGTCATTGACGTAGTCGCCCGGGTAGCTGAACGATTGAACGACAATGAACAGGTCTTCCAGATCGTGGTCGAGAGCTTGTTTGTCGGATTTTGAAATCTGATCGTCGGAGATTTTTTCGATGATCGTCTTGCGTGCCGCCTTGACTCGTTCGGGCAGGCTTTTTCCAGCGCCGCTGATTTCGTGACGGGATTCAACTTGCTGAAGAATGTGGTCTTCCAACGCGCGGATCCGGTTGGGCAGCCGGCCCGATCGCGTTTCGCCGTAATACTCCAGTTCCTTCACCACCAACAACGCTTCGGCAAACCCATAGATTCGTTCGTCCAGCGGTCGGTCAATGCGGCGGCGCCAAAAAATGGCCTCTTCCAATTCTCCCATCGTCTCCAACATCGCCTCGGTAGGATCTTCGGCATACCGATAGGTCATGGCGCAAGGGACGCAGACGATCGGGCGTTTGGCCTTTCTTGCCGCCGTGACCGCGATCGCCGCGGCCCCTTCGCGAAACGGCGTGACCCGATCATTGCAGTGATAAATTTCCCCCTCGGGAAACAAGACCAGCGGCTCACGTTTCTCTTGCAAGATCTTGGTTGCGATCCGAAACGCGCCGATGGCGTTGGCTTCCCGATCGACACTGAAGCAACCATGCTTGCGCAGCGCCCATTGGATTAGCCGCGGTTGGTCGTGAAAGACGTGCCAGGTCGCCATTACATGCAAAGCGGTACCGACTTTGTCCGCTCCCGCGTAGATCACGTACGGATCAGCGTGACTGGCATGATTGGGCATGACCAAGACGCCGCAGCCTTGATCGAGTTGGTCGCGAACAATTTTGTCGCCGCGAATATCGATTTCGCCAATGTTTACTTCGGACTGTCGCTTGCGTTCTCGAAACGGTCGCAACCAATTGACCAAAGTTGGACTCAGACTGGGTGCCCATGTCTGGGGGGCGAATCGCATTCGATAACGATTCATTGTGACTGCGGCTGCCAGTCGACCTGATTCAACTTGGCAAGCGCCAACAGCAAGGCTTGAGTGCCGTCTTTGGCGTGACCCTGTGCAGCGACCGCCTGATAGAGTTGATGTGCCAAGGCAAGCCCCGGTAGGGCAAGATTCATACGGGCGGCTTCGTCCAACGCAATTCGCATGTCCTTGATAAAGTGTTCGACGAAGAATCCTGGATCAAAATCGCCACTGATCATTCGTGGCGCCAAGTTTGACAGCGACCAACTGCCCGCCGCGCCGGAGGCGACACTTTCCATGACCGTGGGCAGATCGAGACCAGCTTTCTGGGCATACAGCAAAGCTTCGCAGACAGCGATCATTCCGGATGCGATCAGCGTTTGATTGACCATCTTTGTGTGTTGGCCGCTCCCCGGGCCACCTTGATG
>JABDKS010000635.1 GCA_013002105.1 Pirellulaceae bacterium
CCCATCGGCTGGCGGAATTCGACACGAACATGCTCGTACAGAATAACAGCACGGCGCATAACACTCGGCGAGTCACAACCTCAATCAGCCGCACGGCGATAGCCGCGGTTCTTACATGAGGACTGACACACGACCGGGGCTATCGCCCATCGGCTGGCGGAAACCAGTACGAACATGCCGTACCGAATGATGCCACAGCGCACAACACTCAGCGAGTCACAATTTCAATCAGCCGCACGGCGATAGCCGCGGTTCTTACATGAGGACTGACACGAAACTGAGGCTATCGCCCATCGGCTGGCGGAAAGTTGCGCTATCCAGTTAGTGGCACAGCGTGAAATAGTTGGGGATTGCCAACATTTCGTAACCCGACGCGTAATTCTCGCGTTACCACTGGCCGTAACTTGCCTTTGTCCAACTCGTGCCTCTTGCCTTCTACGTTCGTAATCCTCCGTGAAAGCACGCTAGACGACCGGTTGATCACCGAAAAATCGCTTACGAGCCACTCATCCAGCTGTGGAAGGAATTTTGGGAAAAACAACGATTTGATGTAATAATGCCCGGACCCGATGCCACTAACGAGTCACACAACTTGATGTTTCTCGTCTCTCCAAGGCATCTTATCCATGGCTCGTACAAAACCTTTACGCGCATCGGCCCACCAACGCCCTGCAAATGCGAATCGTCGCAAAAAGCGTTCTCTGACCGTTCAATCGCTCGAAGCCCGTCATTTGCTCAGCGCGATTTCGTTCATTGAGGATGGAACCCTCACCGTCGAAGCCAACGATCGGGACAATCAAATCGGTGTTTGGAGTAACGCCGAAGAAGACGTTCTGGTCGTGCAAGTCGACGATACGCGGTTACGATTCCAATCCAGCGCCGTCAATCACATTAACATTTTGGCTAATGGTGGTAACGACCGTGTTGGCATTCGTGACAGCGTGACGCAGACCACACGTATTCATGGCGGCAACGGGAACGACGTCATCGTTGGTAGTCGACAAAATGACGTGTTGTTGGGCGGCCGCGGCAATGATCGCATCAGCGGTCGCGGCGGAGCCGATTGGATCAACGGTGGAACCGGGGATGACGCCTTGAGCGGCGGCCGCGGTGGCGACGTGATCTTTGGCAACGCCGGCAACGACAATGTCCAAGGCGGACGAGGAGATGACTATCTGATCGGTGGTAGTGGCGACGACTCACTATCCGGCGACGGTGGCAACGATTGGGTATTCGGTGATGCGACGAATGAGTATCCCGATGGCTATGTCGATCCAGTTGCCTACGCCAAGGACTTTGCCAATACCAATCGAGGAAATGATTCGATCTCGGGCGGTGTCGGCAACGATATCCTGCTGGGAGGCAATGGTGGCGACCGCATCGGTGGTGGACAGGGCAACGATTTGTTGGTCGGAGGGGCAGGCAGCGATGACTTGGGCGGCGGCGATGGGAACGATGCCATTCTGGGTGACTGGCGTTTTCGTCCGAATGATTCGACCGATGAATCGGTTGACGAACTGACCGCCAGTCACGCCGCCGCCGCTGCCCTGGTGCGTGTCGATCCCGTCGCGCCGGATGTCATCGATCGCCAACGAATGAATGATCGAATCGACGGTGGTAGCGGCAACGATTTGATTTTCGGCATGCGAGGTAACGATCAAATACGTGGCAATGACGGTAATGATCGAATCTACGGCGGGCTCGGCAATGATTCACTCTCGGGCGGTGACGGCCGCGATGCGTTGTTTGGCGGCGCTGGCAACGACGTGCTGATTGGTGGTGCCGGTAGCGATTTCCTGAGCGGTGGTCCAGGACATGACTACATTTTTGCTCGTGACGGCGAGATCGATTTTATTCTGACCGATGGATTCGATCGGATTGTCGCTGATGACCGCGACCAGATTGCGATCAGCTAGCGACAACAACCGTAGGCCAGGACCTGTCCGAACGCATTGTGAGAAAGAGATCGCATTGTAAACCGGACAAGTCCTGGGCCACGGTGCTACCGGATGGGCGGTATTGATAGAAGAAAATAAATGACATGGAGGTTGGCGTGGAAGTCAACTTGCAACGATGCATCGACAACAAACGCCGCACGGAAACGGGGACTAAGATAGACGGACGATCCCGAACAACATGAGAGTCTTCGATTGACGCGTTTGGACGCAGTTTCCCAAACGAAAAACGATACGCCGCACAACGATGATCGTGTGTTGGTCGATCGGCTCGTGCGCGGCGACTCGGACGCCTGGCAGGTTTTCGTGCAAACCTATAGCCGGCTGATCCGCGCACGCGTCGCCGATGTCGCGGCATCTTTTGGACGTGCCGCCGACACGACGACGATGGATGATGCGGTCGCCGAAGTCTTTGCGGCGTTGCTAATGAATGACGCTGCTGCACTGCGCGGATTTGCCGGACGGTCGTCATTGGTAACCTACCTGGCGGTAATCGCAACGCGCAGCGCAACACGCGGATTCGCTCGACGAGTCAACGTCACACATGAAGATCCCTCGCAATCCGAGTACCTTGCTGATCCGACATTGAAGGATCCAATCGGCGAACTGATCCGTACAGAACGTTGTAATCAAGTGCAAAAATTGTTGGATCAGCTGCCCGCTAAACAGCGGGACGTCGTTCGGATGTTTCATTTGCACCAGCGCAGTTATGCCCAGATCAGCCAATCACTTGGCATTCCGATTGGATCCGTCGGCCCAACATTGCGACGTGGCGAAGCAAAACTAAGAGAATGGATAGAGAGTTAACAAAGTGAACCGTCAAACCTTGCTCCAGTGCATCCAACGCCACGTCCGTGAAAGTATCACGGACGACGGTGATGCGCGGCCATTGGGCGAGGTGGTTGGGAGTGTGTTAGCGGAGATCCAACCCAACGGCGCGGGACAAGCTGCCGAGGCGGTTGTGATCCCGATCGCGATGGTTGCTGCGTTTGTCGACGGTGATTTGACAACGGTCGAATCCGAAGCTGTGTGCCAGGCGGCGATCAATGACCGGAGCGTCGTCGCTGAACTGGTGTCGGCGGTCCGCGCCAAAGAGCAACATTCGCGATCAATTGCAGGCGGAATCGTCGCGGGTACCGATGAACTGGATATTCGTTTGCTGCAGATGGGATTGGACTTTGCTCGATCGCAGCGTGACACCGGGGAGCTCGCACACGACGAATACGAGCTGCAATCCACGCCGTCGATCGATCCTCAAGACGCCGCTGGGTCGGGTCCGATCATTCGTGTCAAAGAGGCCAAGGTGCGAGACCACCGAGGTCGCCATCGATCGCTGCTGTGGCTTGGAGCGTTTGCAGCGATCGCGGCTTCGGCGATTTTGGTTTTCTACCTGCGCAATCAAGATATCGCTCCGGACCAACGGCAGATCGTCGAAGTACCGCGAGACATTCCGGTTCCGCCCCCCGAGCGGACAAATGCACGTGAGATCAAAGTCGATTCGCCTGATTTGCGTCAACCAAACGACTCCGCGCCTTCGATCGTCAACTCGCCGGACCGTGCGTCGCCCGATGGATCGTTGACTGACGCAGTGCCTGCTTCTGCCGACGAATTGCAGCCGATGATCGTCGATGACGCGCGGCCGCCAAATCGACCCGTGTTCGACCCAAATCCGAGTCCGTCGGCGCAGGCTCCCCGTCCAGCGGCATTCGCCGGAATTCGATGGAAACGAATTACGGGAATCTTGGCACAAGAGAAATCAAACACAACATCGACGCGTTCCGCCGCCAAGTGGAGTAGTCTGGGTGAAGGCATGGTTTCCTTTGGTGGATCGAGCCCGCGTGATTTAGTGATTCGAACGCTGCCG
>JABDKS010000661.1 GCA_013002105.1 Pirellulaceae bacterium
TCGTTCCCGTTCTCTTGCTCGACACCGACTTGAAGGAAAACACACCTGCCGATCGAGTGTTGACTCAGCAACTCTACGGCGGCGATGCGTGCCATCGACTGAGCCAAGAAGTCGTCTTGGGAATTGGCGGAATTCGCATCCTTCGAGCGCTGCGCCTTGATACGCTCGTCCAGTTTCACATGAACGAAGGTCATGCCGCGTTGCTCGGATTGGAGTTGCTCGACGAGCGGGCAAAGTCTATGGGGCGAGAAACGTTTGACACCGGAGACGTACAGGCTGTTCGCCGCCAATGTGTATTCACGACTCATACACCGGTTCCCGCCGGTCACGATCGCTTCAGCTTCGACCTCGTGGAACAAGTGCTTCGTCGGTCGGACATCTTCAATATGCACGAAGTGTTTTGTTGTGCCGGCGAATTGAACATGACATATCTCGCCTTGAATCTGAGCCACTACGTCAACGGCGTTGCGAAAAAACACGGCGAAGTTTCGCGTCACATGCTGACACCCAAAGATACCAATCATCACTACGACATTGATCACATTACCAACGGCGTTCATGCTTCTATATGGACGGCGGCTTCACTTGCCGAACGCTTCGACTGTTACCTGACTGGATGGCGCGAGGACAACGCCAGCCTTCGTGGTGTATTGGCGATTCCGCCGAACGAGATTTGGGAGGCACACCAGATCGCGAAACATCGACTGATCGACGAGATTTCTTTACGGCATGGCATCTTGTTTGATCCCGATATCATCACGCTCGGATTCGCACGTCGCGCAACGGCCTACAAACGCGCGAACTTACTAATCAGCGACCCTGAGCGACTGAAACGTATCGTCGCACGAACTGGTCCGATTCAGATTGTCTATGCCGGTAAAGCTCATCCTCGCGACGATGAAGGAAAGCGATTGATTCAACAAATCGTGCGAATGAAACAACAGCTTGCCCCTGAAGTGCAACTCGTCTACTTGGAGAACTACGACTGGGAACTCGCTCAAATGATCGTCGCCGGTGTTGACGTGTGGCTCAACACGCCCCAACCGCCGCTCGAAGCGTCCGGAACCAGCGGGATGAAAGCGGCACTCAACGGCGTTCCCAGTCTTAGCATTCTGGATGGTTGGTGGATTGAAGGTTGCGTGGAAGGTGTCACGGGGTGGGCGTTTGGCGATTCGACAGACGCGACTCTGACAGACACGGACCGTTTCTCGCGCGACGCGGACGCATTGTACGACAAACTCGAACAAGTGGTTGCGCCGTTGTACTACGGCAAACGTGATGAATGGTTGCGCGTCATGTCGCACGCCATTGCGCTTAACGGATCACATTTCAATACTCAGCGAATGGTGCAGCAATACGTGCTGAAGGCGTACTACGAAATATAAATCAGATTCGATGATGAAGAATTCAACAGGATGAAGCATCAAAGGCGCAGTGCTTTTTTGACCCACAATCCAAGGAGTCGCCCAATGTCAAAAACAAAACCTGTTTCCAGCGAGACGCTTTTTTCGTGCTGCGCGCCTGACGCCCAACAGGTTTTTCTTGCGGGCACGTTCAATGAGTGGAAACCTGACGCTACTCCTATGGACAAGGGCGAAGATGGGAAGTGGACCGCGAGTCTCGTTCTTCCCAGTGGCCGACATGAATTCAAATTTGTCGTCGATGGCGAATGGTGCTGCGAAATCGACTGCCATGCCAACAGCGAATGTCCGCAATGCGTTCCGAACGACATGGGGACCATGAATCGCGTATGTGAAGTGCAATGACCAGCGGTGATTCATCCTCGCACACACGTGATCGGAGCACGGATGCGGAAGCGAGTTCATCCACTCCGAAAACGATTCAATCTCATTGTCGGCATTGCGGCACCGATGTGACGGCAGTGGCACGCCAACGTCCGGTAATGGGGCCGAATTGGGAAAAGACCGATGGCACGCCGCGACCGCTCGGCGTCACATGGTTGGAACACGAACAGGCGTACAACTTTTCGATCTATGCGGGAGATGCTCGCACCGTTACGTTGCTGATGTACCTGAAGGATGAACTGCGTGTACCGTGGCATTCGGTGGCACTTGATCCGCTGAAGAATAAATCGGGGCCGATCTGGCATTGCCGCGTCCCGATTTCCGAAGCGGGCGACGCTGAATACTACGCCTACCATGTGGACGGGCCAGTCGAAGATGCCG
>JABDKS010000674.1 GCA_013002105.1 Pirellulaceae bacterium
CAAAACAGAACAGAAACATGAAAGTTTCCGCGTTGCACGACATTGTGCAGAGATAGACTTCGCAATGACGATGATGCGCCGATTGCGTTGCTTGAGCTGGCTTCGCTACCGAGCGACGTCCGTGCCAGCGACCGCAATCAGGGTCGCCGCGGGATAACCTTCCATCGATCAGACGCGGGCCATGGCATCAATGGTGGGGACCTGCCGAAGTCGTAGGCCAGGACCTGTCCTGGCAAAATCCCGCCAAGACAGTCCTGGCCTACAGAGAATCGAACCATGCTTGCGTTGATCTATGACGTGATGACGTGTCAGACGCAATGTGGTGATGTAGCGGCTTGGTTCGTTCCTTCGAACGCCTGCACGCATGCGGTATCTCCACCACTGCGTTTGGCGATGTACATCGATTGGTCGGCTTGCTCGATCAACCAATTGATATCGGTCGTGTCACCCGGACTGGGGCGATAGCACGCACATCCGACGCTCAGGCTGATCGGGACTTCGGTTCCGTCGGAAAGTTTCATCGGTGGGATCCGACTCGCGATTCGCTCGGCAATATTTTCGACTTCGGTCTCTTTCACGACCGGCAGGATCACCAAGAACTCGTCTCCGCCCAATCGAATGACGATGTCATCGCTACGTACCGAATGAACCAGCCAATCGGCAACGTGTTTGATCGCTTCGTCTCCGGCAGCGTGCCCGAGCGTGTCGTTGATCGTCTTGAATTTGTCGACATCCATAAAGAACAGAGCCATCCAGTCACGATTGGCGAATGTCTTAGCCAGTCGCTCGGGAAGCTTTTCGTTCAGAAAACGGCGGTTGTAGACCGCGGTCAGTGTTTCGCGGTAAACCGTTTCATCACGCTGTTTCTGGGCCTTCGATGCGCTGGCCATCATGTTCAACTGGTTTTGCAACGCGATCTCTTGCAACAGCGACTTGGCCTTTTCGACGACTCGTTCGGCTTGAATCGTTTCACCAATCTTGAAATTGAACAGGATCGAATATTCAGATACCCGCTGCATGACCTCGGAGATCAGTTCTTGTGCAGATGATTCGTCAATGTCGAAATGTGCTTGCAGGAATCCAAGCCATTGATCGACGGTGGACGTCAGCGCGGTACCCGATGACTTGGGCATCGCCAACATGGTGGCACCCAGGTTAGCCGCCTGCATTACCACTTTCAGTCGCTCTTCTTTGCTTAAATCATCGCATGGGACGGCAAATTCATCGTGATGGTGGATGATGGCATCGGCGAATGATCCTTCCATTCCCCATTGCGCGACGATGGCAGCGGATACATCGGTGTGCCCGAATCCAAAGTAAGCACGTTCGCTCGAAAGTACATCCGGGAACGATGACCGCTCCAAAACGTTTTCAATGTATTCCGACGTTGCTTCGGAAACCATCGCCAGGATTCCGATGTCTTGCATCATCGCGGCAAGGAAACACGCGGCCGGGTCCACTTTGGATTTGCCAATTTGTTCAGCAATCAGTTCCGCGATCACAGCTTGCGTCAACGAGCTACGCCAATGTTGCTGCAAGATCGGTTCCAGATCCGCTTGATGGGTCTTATGGCTGGCAAGATTGAAACTCAACACCAACGTTCGAATCAACGTCACGCCCAAAAGCGGAATCGCTTGTTCGATCGTTTCGATTTTGGATCGAAACCCGAAGAGGGCCGAGTTGACGGTCTTGAGGATTTTGCCAGCCGTGACAGGGTCCGATCGGATGACACGCCCGATCTCGCCAAAGTCTGGAGTGTCCTGCTGCGCGATCTCAAGCATGCGAATCGCGACTTCAGGCAGCGTCGGCAAACGATCACTGTTGGCGAATTCTTCGATGCGATGCATGGTGCTGACAGTCACGATATCTTTGTCCCAGGAGGCCGCGTCGAACGTAAAGGAATAGTCTGGATTGAATTTGTTGCGCTTACGCAAAGTTGCGCCGCGATAATTTTCCAATGAAACGTACCCCGTAAGGGGAACGCAGGCATTGAAATTGCCACAACATCGGCGACCGTTTCCCCTCATCGCCCACCATTCGCCCTGGCACCGCTCCCGATCCGGTAGTAACGCAGCGACAAGTTGAATCCGATGGAGGTACAATCACGATTTGACTGAATCGATCTTGATTCGTGATTCTCCCCAGATGTCCGTTTTTCCACCTCGCGCTCCAATGTCAGCTGACCGTACGATTGATTACGTTGAACTGCCCGCCGCAGATTTCGATGCGGTCCAAGCCTTTTACCAAACAGCCTTCGGTTGGACGTTCACCGACTACGGACCCGAGTATCGTGCGTTCAGTGACGGTCGCATCGAAGGCGGTTTCTATCACTCGACAGAGCGATCATCTACCCAGACGGGCGCGGCGCTGATCGTCTTGTACGCAGATGATCTGGAATCGGTACAGCAGGCAGTGGTATCGGCTGGAGGAAAGGTAGTTCGCGAAATTATTTCGTTTCCGGGTGGACGACGATTTCAATTCACCGATCCTCACGGGAATGAATTGGCAGTTTGGTCGGACAAACCGGCACCCAACGGCGATGCCGACGTGATTTCTAACGATTAAGATAGATCGCGTGTTCTTCGGCTGAATACTGCCCGACCTGATTTTGAATCATGAATCCGACCAACGCCATTTTTGTGACGCTAGCGATGACTTGGGTCGGTCTGAGTGGCAGCGCACGCGGCGACGACTTCTTTCGTGATCAGGTTGCACCCATTTTGCGATCACGATGCCTTGTTTGCCACAATGCGGAGTTGCCGAACGGGGATCTGTCGCTGCAAGACGCACACGGTGTCTCGATGGCCGAGTCGATCGTGCCGGGTTCTGCTGAGAAGAGTACCTTGATCGATCTGATCAGCCCGGTAAGCGGCAAAGCAGAGATGCCTCAGGAAGGTCCGCCGTTGACGAGCGATCAGATTGCAGCGATTCGGCGTTGGATCGATGACGGTGCGTCGTGGCCGACCGACTATCAATTATCTGCCCCCGTCATCGACGACTTTGATTGGTGGTCGTATCAGCCGCTGCGACGACAGACTGTACCGGATATTCGGGACGCGTGGGTGCGAACTCCGATTGACGCGTTCGTTCTGAAAAAGCTGCGAGCGAAGGGCATGATGCCGGCACCACCGGCCGACCGGCGCACGCTCATTCGTCGGCTCACTTACGACTTGACGGGATTGCCACCGACTCCCGAACAAGTCGCGGATTTTGTCGACGATGACGACCCGATCGCGTATCAAAAACTGGTCGATCGCCTGTTGGAATCTCACCATTACGGCGAGCGCTGGGCACGCCACTGGCTGGATGTCGTTCAGTATGCAGACACGTGTGGCTACGACAAAGACAAGCTTCGACCCAACGCGTGGCCTTACCGTGATTACGTAATACGATCGTTCAATGACGACAAACCGTACGGTCAGTTTGTCCAAGAACAGATCGCCGGCGATGCACTGTTTCCCGATACGCCCGATGGAATCCTGGGGCTTGGGTTCATCGCTGCCGGTCCGTGGGATCATATCGGACATGTCGAAGTTCCCGAGTCAAAAATCGATGGCAAAGTCGCCAGGAATCTCGATCGTGATGACATGGTTTCTAACACATTGAACACGTTCTGCAGTTTGACCGTGCAATGTGCACGTTGCCACAACCACAAATTTGATCCAATCACGCAAGAACACTATTACGCTCTGCAGTCCGTGTTCGCGGCCGTCGATCGTGCCGAACGTCCTTACGACGTCGACACAGCGAGTGACCGCAAACGGTATCGGCTAGACAAGCGGTTGATCGACACACGTCGAAAATTACGGGAACTTGAAAAGGAGATTGCCGACGCCGCGGGTGATCGCTTGCGAACGTTGGACAACAAGATTCGATCGCTACAACAAGATTTCGTCGTCGACAAAGATCCGGCGTTTGGATTTCACAGCGAGATTAGCGACCGCGCGGATCAGCAGAAATCGGTGACCATCAAACTGCGTCAGGCTGTCAGCGGCGCAACAATCGTGTTGAGGCCCTGCCATGATGATTATGCGGGGATCGGATCGGGATTTGGTTTTCCTGTCCGCTTCCGAGTCGAAGTTGCCGACAGCGATGCGGTGGATCGTTGGCACACAGTGGCAGATTACACGCAGACAGACTTTGACAACCCCGGATTGTCTGCGGTCCATATTGTGACTGCACAGCAACCAATCGGACAGGTCCGCGTCACAGCCACGCGATTGGCGATCCGCCAGAACGATTTCATTTTTGCACTGGCCGAACTGCAAGTGATCGATGGGCAGAACCAGAATGTCGCGAGAAATGCTGTCGTTACATCAAGCGATTCAATCGAGGCCCCCGTGCGTTGGGGACGCGATAATTTGGTGGACGGCAAATGGGCCCGACCGAGTGATCCGACCGCCGCCGATGCGCTTTGGGCCGCACAGCAACAACGGCAGCGATTGTTGGCGGCGATCGAGACGGACGAACGAAAAGCACGGCGATCTGAACTGCAGGCCTTGGTC
>JABDKS010000699.1 GCA_013002105.1 Pirellulaceae bacterium
ACTTTCCGGCAACATCCCATGACCCTGATCACTTTTCTGATTTTTACTGTTGCCGTTGCCGTGTTGACATGGTGGGTAACGCATGGAACAGACATCGATACCGATGAAGGCTATTTCTTGGCCGGCCGCTCGCTAACGGGCGTGTTCATAGCCGGGTCGCTACTGCTGACGAACCTCTCGACGGAGCAATTGATTGGGCTCAATGCGGGCTCGTTCAACGACGGGCTTTCGGTGATGTGCTGGGAAGTCGTCGCCGGGTTTTCACTTGTTGTATTGGCCTTGGTATTTCTGCCGCGTTACCTGAAGTCCGGAATCGCAACCATTCCGCAATTCCTCGAAGAACGTTACGGTTCGTCGGTGCGAGCGGTTACGGCGACCATTTTTATCGCCGCATACATGTTGATTTTGCTGCCGTTCGTCTTGTTCCTCGGTGCTCGCGGGCTCAATGGCATGTTGGGACTCGAGACGATGTTGGGATTCTTGGACGTAACCGGCGACGCGCCGATTGCCGATTCGGTACGGCAAGCGGCGGAACTGAAGACCATTTGGGCCGTGATCATCCTGATTGCCGTTCTCGGTGGTGCCTATGCCATTTTTGGTGGTATGAAAGCGATTGCGGTTTCCGATACTTTCAACGGCGCCGGTCTGCTGGTGGGCGGGTTGATGATCACATTTTTCTCGTTGGCCATTGTGGCTGGCGACGAGGGTGGTTTCAGCGGCGCCTTTGAAAAAATTCAGGACGCAGATCCTGACGCATTTCGGTCGTTAGGCGCGTCGGACGAAGGGACGCACTGGCCCACGCTGTTTACCGGTGTGCTGCTATTGAACTTCTTTTACTGGTGTACCAATCAGCAGATTATCCAGCGAACCTTCGGGGCCAAAAACCTTGCGGAGGGCCAGAAAGGCGTTTTGTTAGCAGCGTTTTTCAAAATTTGTGCTCCATTGATCCTCGTGTTGCCCGGCATCATCGCGGCTTATCTGGTCATTGGTGCGCAGGACCCCGAGATGATCGAAAGTGTTGGCAAAAATGCCGACGGAAACTGGGTCGCCGATCGAGCATACGGTGCACTGGTCAGCAAGGTCCTACCGGAATGGCTGTTGGGATTCTTTGCTGCCGTGGTGGTCGGATCAATCCTATCGACGTTCAATTCTGTTTTGAACTCGGCGGCGACACTGTTTTCGCTCGACGTGTACAAGCAATACGTCAATCCCGAGGCTTCGACCAAAACGGTGGTTCGCTCTGGTCAGATCTGCAGCTTCGTCGTGGCGGTGTTTGCAGTCGTCGCGGCGCCCAACATTTTTTATGGTCGGGAAGCAATTTTCGGTTTCTTTCAAACGCTCAATGGCGTGTACTTTATCCCGCTGCTGGCAATCATCATGGTCGGGATGTTCAATAAGAACGTTAACGAAAAGTCTGCGTTGATCACGTTGATTGTTGGTTTGGTATTGATGGTGATCGGAACATTCTTTGGGGGGCCCGAGGAAGGCTGGCTCAATTCAGCGTTCGGCTCGGCATTCCATTACATGGGTGCCGTATTCGCGGTGTTGATTGCGCTGCAGTTAGCGTTGGGGGCGATGGGGTTCAATCGCGAGACCCCCTATGTTCAGAAGGACGTCAAGGCGGTCGATCTGACACCTTGGAAACCGGCACCCGTTGTCGGGGGGGCGCTGATATTGTTTGCGGCGGGGATTTATCTGTTTTTTGCCCTCTAGGTCCGTTATTACGTCAGGGCATTTCGTCACCCCTGAGCCTCACACAGCGCAGGCTAAATTCGCTTTAGCGTCCTGTTGGCGTTTCATGATCGGCCTGACGTCAAGCGACCTGACCGTTCTTTTCATTGCACCTGCCGTTACACGCCTATAATAACGCTGCCTTCTGTCAGCCAAGATGCTGACTGCAACGTCTGTTCGAATTTGATTCGGCAGGCGACTTCATCGTTCTGGGCCATCTGCATGAATGACGACGACGACGACTGGATGCCCGCGGATGACACGGATGATTCGGATACCGATATTCGTGATCCGGGCGAGCGCGACACGCAGACATCCGATAGCCGTGCGCGGCGACTGCCTGCGCCGTTCAAACCGGGGCAACTGTGCGGTGAATTTCAGATCGAACGTTTGTTGGGACAAGGTTCCAGCGGATGCGTTTTTCGAGCGTTCGACACGGTGTCGCGCAGAAGCTGTGCACTCAAGGTATTGACCTGCCAAAAGCCGGCCAACTTGCGGCGAAACCGAATCGGTTTTCGACGAATGATGGAATTGCGGCATCCCAATTTGATGCGTGTCGATCAGATGCATCAAATCGAGGATCACGTTGCATTGTCAATGGAGGAGATTCAGGGAGAGACCCTGACGAAAACGCGCAGACGATATCGAAAGCTTGAAATCCATTTGGCCTGTACAAAGCTGCTGTCATTGACGCGTGATTATGCTGCGGCACTCGCGGCGATGCACGACCGCGGACTCTTGCATCGCGATATCAAACCGTCCAATTTGATGGTCGATCGCAATGAGCGTGGCCGAGTGATTGACTACGGATTGGTCGGTACATTTGATGCGGAGCTGAACAGTCAGGGCTTCCGCGACTATTTTGCCGGCACGTTTCGCTACATGTCGCCGGAAGCCTACTATGATCAACGTCACACTCCCGCCGGCGATATCTATTCGTTGGGGCTGGTCGTTCTCGAATTTCTCAATTCAATACTCGGCCGGCGCGATTGGTCGCGTGATGATCAAGACCGCGATCAAGATGCACAATTGATTCACTCGGCTGTCGATGGCTTGGTCGGTTCGAATCCGAGTTTGCTGACCGAAGCCTGCACGGAGATGTTGCAAGTCAATCCGGGAGATCGGCCCACCGCTGTCCAGCTTGCCCGATTGGGTTTGCCAACGGGCAAGAGCACGATCTACATGGGTGGAAAACCGATGTTTGGTCGCGATGACGAATTCGCAACCGCCTGTGATTGGCTCAATTCGGTTTACCGGGGAAATGAGGGCCGCCTGCACATCTATGGTCCGTCAGGGATCGGGAAGAGCGGTCTTGTCGATGCCATCGAACGACACCTGAAGTCATTGCGTTGGGGTCAAGTCTTTCGGGCACAGTGTCGACCGCGTGAAACGCATCCCATGCAGGCCTTTGACCAAATTGCTACCGAAATTGCGACGCGGTACGCCAGTAACGACCGAACACCTTTGCGCGTTGATCCGGCGAGCGCCAACATTTTGCACGACGCCTTTCCGGTTTTGAAAGAAGTGGTGTTGCCAAGCAAGCGTCAGCCGTTTGCCCGCACCGGTGACGACCGCATCGATGCGTTGTACGCGGCATGTCATTTGAGTGTCGAGTTGCGAAAAGTGGGACCGCTGATCTTGATCGTAGACGATGTCCAGTGGGCCGATCCCGATACACACGGCATCCTCGACGCGCTCCAAAAAGTCGGTGGTGGCATGTTGGGAATCATCACCGTGTCTCGATACGAGAAGAGCGCGCAACGACTGCCGCCGGACTTGACGATTCAACTGAAACCACTCAGCGACAAGGTCAGTCGGCAAATGCTTGGCGAAGCGGCACGTCGGTGGTCGGTCAACCTGTCCGAGGAAACATTGCAAGAGCTTTCCGAGTTGGCAGGTGGGAACCCGTTCAGATTGAGCGAATTGGAAGACGAATTGCGTCCCGGCGGTTTACTGCACAACACCGATGCGGACTCAGATTCGTCGATTTCCAGTCTGGGCAGCGTGGATCGCCTCTGGAAGCACCGTGCCGAAAATCTTAGCGCGGATGCTCGCCGCATCTTGCCATTAATCGCGACAGCCGCCTGCCCGGTTTCGATGGGACAACTGGCGCTGGTCAGTGATTTGGGAGATGACGTTGAAATAGCGGTTTCCGAGCTAGCCAGCCAGCGGTTGGTCATTGATGATGCGACCAGCGGACGCTGCATTCGAATGGTGCACGATCGCATCTGTGAAGGCGTCATCGCGGAACTCAGTGATGCGGAATGCAAGTTTGCGAACCTGGCTTGGTCGGATTTGCTCAAGGGAGAATCGGAGAGCGAAAAGGTGGCCGGTCGAATCGCCCGCCACCTGCTTGATGCGGGGCAAACTGCCGAAGCAGTCGAGTATGCGAAGGCCGCGGCCAGCGAATCCGAGATGTCGTTTGCCTTTGGCGAAGCTGCGCAGTGGCACGAACGCGTTGAAGCGTTGACGGAGTCAACCGACGAAAAGGTTGTTCATTTGATCCAAGCTGCCAGGTTGTTTATCCAGGGAGACCAACCGATTCGGGCGGCGCAGCAATACGAGAAATTGGCAAAAGCCAGCAAGTCGGAGGATCAGCGACTGGAGTATCGCATTGCCGCAACACAATTGTTGATTCGCGCCGGTCGCTTCGATCAGTCGCGTGCGTCGTTGAACGAATTGGCAACATCCCTAGGCCTACCTAAACCGGATCGGGCACTTGGCTGGCTCGCCAGTGCTCGGCAACGCTTTCAGTTGCAGCGTATGAAACTGGAACTACCGCGTTTGGATAATCACCAAACCGCGTCGTCGGCGCCCAGTCGACGCGATGAACTTCGTTTGTCCCTCTGCCAGAATTTGGTTCGGCCGTTGCTGATGTTCCATCCAACCTATGCAAGCGAGTTGTTTGCATCGTTGGCAAAACAAGTTCAACGGATCGGATCGTCGGAGGATCAAACAGCCATCGCCATTGCATCGGCAACCATTGCTTGCTGTGATTTGGGACAACGGCGAACGCAAGGTGAAACGTTATTGCGTGACCTGCAGGCGACAGCGACTGATCTAGGTCCCAAAACGACCGGTGACTACTGGTCTGGCAAGGCGATGACCCAATTGATGGCGCTCAATTGGTCCGCGGTCAACAAGTCGGTCGAGGCGAGCGTCCAGGCTTATACGTCTGACGGGTCATCGCATCCGTTCGAAGTTGGGAATACACGTTGGATGGGCCTTTGGGCTGATTGGTATCGTGGCCTTTGGACGCAAATGCGAAAGTCGACCGATGCGATTCTTGTCGATTCCTCCCAACGCGACGATCGAATCGAGCACTTCGTCACCACCACGGGGCTTGCGTCTGCAACGTGGTTGGGACGTGACGCGATAGACGATTTGACACGCCGCGATGAACATAACCAGGAATGTTTTGTTGATCCGGGACCCATCGCAGAATGGTTTGCGTTTTTGGCCGATGTGCAACGGTCGTTGTACAACGGAGAATTCCAGCAAGCGTTTGACCGATGCCAGCAGTTCGAGCGAGTCCTGACAAAATCAACCCTGTCGGGTATTCAAGTGGCCCGCATCCTGGTTCGTCAGTTTGGAGCATTGTCCGCCCTGCAACTGCTCCAATCCGATCCGCGATCAAAATGGCGTCTCGCGGCTCAGAATTGCATTGATCACCTGCAACGAGAAAAGTTGCCGTGTGCCCTGGTCCTTGCCGATCTGTACGCAGGGATTTTGTTGCGTCTGATTGGCGACGATGACGGTAGTCGCAAAAAAACTGTCGCGGCACAGCAATTGGCGACCGAATTGGATTTGATGCCGTTCCAATTAGCGGCCGAAGACAACCTGGATCAACTGCGATCGGGCGAACGGATCGGATTGCTCAGCCACCGAATGCAGAACCAGGGAATTGTCCGCCCGGGGCAATTCGAGCGGCTTTATACCGTCCCGCCTCGCGACGATGCATCCAGCTGAATGTGGCGTTGACCGATCGCACCTAGAGCATCTTTACCTAATACGTGGGATCAATCGTAGGCCAGGACCCAGGGCTTTAAGGGTCTTTTGGGGTGGTGCTTTTCTAGCAGTTTCTGATTTCATTCCGCAATCTCATTGTGAATTGCCTGTCAATGGAGTCACCACTATGTCGAAGCTGCTGCACAAGTTTATCGGTAAATGCCCATTCGCCGTCATGACGCGGATGCTTGCTGTACCGTTCATCTGCAAACATCTCGATGACGTCTTCGAGACCAGTCGAGTGCATCAGTATCAAGGCGAATCTGCATTCTCGGCCGTTGCTCTGGCTGTTGCGGATGTGACGTTGAATTTCTGCGATAACCTCAATCAAGCCTACATCCAGCACAAAGAACAGCTGCGCGTCGAAGTCACTTCGTTCTACGACAAAGTGAAAGGTATTCGGCCAGGGCTCAGCGAAGCCGTTGTGCGACATTCCGCGGAGCAGGCGATCCAACTGCAAGACGAGCTAGAGTTTCAGCCATGGTCAATACTATCTGGCTACGAATGCTTCGACATTGATGGCAATCATCTGCCACGCACGGATAAACGACTCAAGCAATTGAGGGACTCACCAGGAGCTCCTTTGCCTGGAAAAGTCGTTGCCAGGTTCAATTTGCAGCGTCAGCTCTTTGACCGAGCCTATCTTCTAGTCGATGCGCACGACCAGGAACTGGCAACTT
>JABDKS010000725.1 GCA_013002105.1 Pirellulaceae bacterium
TCCAATCAATCCTATCGTCCAACCATCACATTTACGTTTGACGATGGATACGCAGAGAACTGCGATTTCGCCCTACCGCTGCTGATCGAACACAGCGTTCCAACGGTATACTTCGTCTGCACGACTCACGTCGAAACCCAAGTTAGTTTTCCCCATGACAGGGATGCCGGGATCGCGTTGCCGGTCAACACCATCGCTCAGTTGCGTGACATGGCTGACGCAGGAATCGAAATCGGGTTGCATACACGCGACCATGTTGACTTTTCGAAGGTCCAAAGCGCTGATGTCATTCGCAGTCAAATCGTCGACGGCAAGGATGCGCTGGAGCAGATGATCGGTCGCGTGGTCAAGTACTTTGCGTTTCCCTACGGCCTGCCGCAGCAGTTGATACCACCAGCCATCGCGGCGGTGCGGGAAGCAGGGATGGTCGGTTTTTGCAGTGCCTTTGGTGCCTACAATCTCCCTGGTCGCGACTCATTTCATATTCGTCGATTTCATGGCGACACCAATTTCGATCGCTTCCTGAATTGGCTCAGCTTTGATCCGGCCAAGGTACGACACGAACCCAAGGTTCATTACGACCTGCCACCGGCGATGAACACGGACGCCATGGTCGTTGCTCAATAGATTCTGTTACGACAACAACACTTTCTCCCACTTGCAGATCCGCGATGCTCCTGTCCCGATTACGACCTTGGCGAACGATCCCTCCGCGCAGCGAAGTCGGACCGTTGAGATGTATGTTCGTGATTACGAGCATGCCGGTAGGCGGCGCCGAAACATTGCTGGTCAACATGATGCGCCGAATGGATGCGAATCGTATTGTTCCCGAGGTTGCCTGCTTAAAAGAACCGGGACCATTGGCAGCAGAGATCGCGTCGGAGTTTACAGTCCATAGTGACCTGCTGGCGGCTAAATGGGATTTGCGGGTTTTGCCGCGGCTGGTTCGCTTGATGCACCAGCGACGGATCGATGCTGTGATCACCGTCGGGGCAGGTGACAAAATGTTTTGGGGGCGACTTGCCGCTCACATCGCCGGTGTTCCAGCCATCGGCTCAGCGCTCCATTCGACCGGTTGGCCCGACGGCGTCGGTCGACTGAATCGCTGGTTGACCCGAATCACCGATTCCTTCATTGCCGTTGCGGATTCACACGGCGAGTTTCTGTCTGATTTTGAGAAGTTTCCCAGCGACAAAGTCCAGGTGATTCGCAACGGAGTCGATT
Source organism: Pirellulaceae bacterium (assembly GCA_013002105.1). The sequence continues at coordinate 1,225 of JABDKS010000725.1, forward strand.
GCGATCGTTTTTGCCCCGATCGCGACGCAGCACGCTCGGTTCGCGAGGAACTCGGGCTGGCCGCCGATACGCCGCTGATCGGAATCGTCGCCGCACTACGTAGTGAAAAGAATCACAGCATGCTCGTACACGCAGCTGCAAAAGTTCGGGACGAACAGCCCAATGCGCACTGGCTTGTCATCGGTGACGGACCCGAACGAGCGACGATCGAAAAACTGTCCGACGATTTAAAACTGAACGACCGAATCCATTTTTTGGGAACACGCCATGACACTCCACGGCTAGTCTCCGCATTGGACGTGTTCACCCTCTGTTCGCTCAATGAAGCGTTTCCGGTCTCGATTCTCGAGGCACTGGCCTGCCAGGTACCCGTCGTCGCAACCGACGTGGGATCCGTTCGCGAATCGATCCTCGATGGCGTCACCGGATTCTTGATCCCGTCACAAGACATTCATGCCATGGCGTCCTGCGTGTCAAAACTGATCGCAAGTCCAGAACAGCGAGAGTCGTTGGGTAAAGCAGGGCGTGAATTGGTTCTACAATCCGGGTCCCTGCAATCGATGGTGGAGGGATACGAGAATCTCGTCAGCCGTCTCTACGATCAGCAAGCCAAGCGTTATGCCCAGTACCACCAGAGAGCACCTGCCGAAATTGCTCGCTTGCGTCGGAGTTGGCAAGCCACACCGCTGCGCAAATAGCTAGACCACTGAATGCCCGCCTCGTGAACCAGCAGTCTCAGGCAACTTTCACTGTGCCCTGACCAGTCGCGACATTGCTAGTCGTGACTTGATTTGCCGCGCAATGTTCCCCAACTTCTTCGCAATGCTCCGCATCTCCTTCGCAATGCTGACTGCGATGGGTATTATGCGAACATGACCCCAACTAGTCATTTCATTGTCGCCTTGGCCAAGCTGTTCAGCGGTTTTACCGTTCGGTGGGTGGATTGCCAGCCCGATACTTGTCAGCGCATCTATTTTGCCAATCATACGAGCCACCTGGATGCGGTGGTGCTGTGGTCCGCGTTGCCTCGAGAAATCCGTAACGTGACCCGTCCGGTGGCCGCCAAAGATTATTGGACGCAAGGCTGGCTGAAGCCCCACATGGCCAAAAGTTTCAATGCGTTGTTGATTGATCGAACGGAGATCAAGGTTCACCGAAGTCCGATCGATATCATGCTGGAACAGATGGGCGACGTTTATTCGCTGATTGTTTTTCCCGAAGGCGGTCGATCATCGGGCGAAGAAGAAATGGGGAAATTCAAGAGTGGACTTTATTACATGGGCAAGAAACGGCCCGATCTGGAATTGGTTCCCGTCTATATCGACAACGTGAATCGGATCCTACCACGAGGCGAGTTTTTGCCCGTACCACTGCTGAGTTGTATCACCATTGGTGCACCTATCTTTCTAGAGGCGGGTGAGCCGAAAAATGACTTTCTCGAACGGGCTCGCAACGCCGTGCAGCAGTTACGCGACGTGTGATCAACCGGTCAACTGGGCGTTACCAGGTCACGAAACTCTTCTTCCGTCAGAACTTTGACCCCCAGTTCCTGGGCCTTCGTCAATTTGCTGCCCGCTTTTTCGCCGGCGACCAGGAAATCCGTTTTCTTGCTGACGCTGCTGGACGCCCGCCCTCCCAGCGTCTCAATCAGTTTCTTGATCTCGTCCCGCTTGTAGTGTTGCAGCGTGCCGGTCACCACGAGAGTTTTGCCCTGCAGCACATCCGATCCCTCACCGGATTCGGGCTCAGGGTCGGTCAGATCGACACCCACTTGCTTCAACTCATCCAGCGTTTTGATCCCGACGTCGCTGTGTAAAAACTCGTGCAAACTCTTCGCGATGGCGTCTCCGATCTCGTGGATTGCCGCCAAGTCGTCGACCGAAGCAGCACGCAATTTTTCCAGCGTATTGTATTTTGCGGTCACCAACTTGGCGACGCGAGGCCCGACGTGGCGAATCGATATGGACGACAAGACCTTCGCTAGACCACGCGTGCGACTCGCGTCGATGCCATCGACCAGTTTCTTGGCATTACGGCGTCCGACTTGGACGTCGATCAATTTGCCATCTTTTCCCTTGCGTTGTTTTAGCCAAGTCCTATCAGCCAAATCATCCGCCGTTAGTCGGTAAAGATCGGCGTAACTGTGTACTAAATCGAGCCCGAGCAATAAATCAACGAACTCTTCGCCCAAACCATCGATGTCCATCCCGGGTCGGCTGCCGAAATAGATCAGCCGTTGTTTTAACTGTGCTGGGCACGATGGATTAGGGCATCGAATGTACACGCCACCTTCGTCACGCACCAATTCGCTTTCGCACTCCGGGCAATGCGTTGGAAACTTGAACGGGGCTGGTTTCCCATCGCGTTTATGTTTTTCGACGCGGACGACTTTGGGAATGATCTTGCCAGCCTTTTCGACAACCACCGTGTCGCCGACTCGAACATCCAATCGCTCGATTTCGTCGGCATTGTGCAGCGATGCTCGCGAGACGGTTGTGTCCGCGATATCGACGGGGACCAAGTGTGCCACGGGCGTGATCGCACCGGTCTTGCCTACTTGGACGGTAATCGCTTCGAGTTGCGTGATCGCTTCGTACCGTTCGAACTTGTAGGCGATCAACCAGCGCGGACTCTTGCTCCGCATCCCCAACTCGTCACGTTGACCAAAATCGTTGACCTTAAAAACGATCCCGTCGACTTCAAACGGCAATTCGGGCATTTCTTGTTCAAACGTTTCGACGGCTTTTAGCGCTGCTTTGGATCCATCGAGCAACTGAACCTGCGGCGTCGGCGGGATCCCCAATCGTCCAACCTCATCCAAAAACTCCATGTGGTTGGTCGCTTTTAATCCGTCTGTTTGGCCAACGCCGTGGCAAAAAAAACGCAAGTTCCGCTCGGCCGCGATTGCGGGATCAAGCAGTCGGATGGTTCCTGCCGTGACATTGCGCGTGTTCTTGTACGCTTCGGCACCGGATTCCATTTGCCGCAAATTCAAATCCGCCAAGTCTTCGTTGGTCATATAGACTTCGCCACGAACTTCCAGCACCTCGGGAACATCGTCGCCAGTGGTCCGCAGCGGCAGGTCGCGGATCGTTCGAATGTTGTGCGTGATGTCGTCACCTACCAATCCATTGCCACGAGTCAGCGCCAACATCAATTCGCCCTTCTCGTAGCGAATGGACGCGGCGACCCCATCGATTTTGAACTCCATGACCCACTGGATCGATTGCCCCTCCAACAGCTTTTCTGTGCGATCAAAATACGCCTGCAATTCTTCGCGCGAATACGTATTGTCGATCGACAACATCGGTACGTTATGCGCCACTTGCGATAAATGATCGACCGGCGCATCACCAATTCGTTGCGTCGGCGAATCGGACGACTGCAGATGCGGATACTCCTGTTCCAACTGTTTCAGCTCGGCCAACAGCCGGTCATACTCCAGGTCCGTCACAGCGGGAGTCGCTTGGACATAATACAAATGGTCCAGGCGACGGATCTCGCGACGGAGTTCATCGACACGGGCTGCGGCGGTATCAGGCATGCGAAGTAGAATTCCGGGTGGGAAAGCGGACGCCAGTATATTGCTGACTTATCGTTTCGTTGGCAAGCGTATCGGTACGGGGATTGGCAATCGCCCCGTGGCGGGAATAATTCCCGTGGCTGGAATGATTCTGGCGCCTGGAATAATCGTCGGTGTTACATTTCGCATCAAGGATCTGGTTGCAAACGTCCGGAAATCCGTGATTGTCCAAATTAAGCTCCATCATTTCGTTTGCACACACCGCTCAGCACTCTCTCGCACCGTATTACGTTCCACTTAGGCATTCCGTTGAAATCAGACGTCATTTCGGTTCGCGGGTGTCGTGTTCATAACCTGCAAGACATCGACGTTGATATTCCGCGTGGAAAGCTGATTGCAATCTGTGGACTATCAGGTAGCGGAAAAACGTCTTTGGCGCTCGATACGCTGTATGCCGAAGGTCAGCGGTGTTACATCGAGAGTTTTTCGGCCTACACGCGTCAATTTTTACAGCGGTTGGACAAACCGGATTGCGATCAAATCCTGGGCATCCCACCAGCAATCGCGGTGACCCGCGCCGGCGGACCCAGAACCAACCGCAGCACTGTCGGCACTTCGACCGAGATTGCCGATCACTTGCGATTGCTATTTGCAAAGGCGAGCACGCTGATCTGTCCTAGCTGTGGACAACCTGTCGAAAGTGATGACCCCAGCATCGTCGCACAGCAACTGTCAGCCGCCGCCGATGGACGCAGCATGATTGGGTTCCCGGTCTGGTTGTCCGACCGAAAAGCCGCCAGTGAAATTCTGCTGGGACTGCAGCAGGATGGGTACATTCGGCTGATCGTCGGTGGCGAAACGTTTCACCTTAGCGATTCGGATCGCGCAGCACTGGCAAAGAAAGTCGGACGGCGTGGCATCGAGTGTATCGTGGTGGTTGATCGAGTCGGGCAAGACGCCGAGCTGACACGACTGACTGAATCATTAGAGACCGCCATGGCCGAAGGTCACGGACGCGCAGTTGTTTTGTCCGAAGGCCGCCCAGGCGAGACAGCCTCGGGAAAACAGATGGAAGTCGACGGGCGGAGTTGGAATTCTCGCCTGATCAGTCGCGACCGACGCTGCGATCAGTGCGATCTCGATTTCCCCGATCCGGTCCCTCGACTTTTCAATTTCAATAATCCACTCGGAGCATGTCCGCAGTGCGAAGGATTCGGCGACATCGTCGATGTCGATATGGATCTGGTTGTGCCGGACAAATCGCTTTCGTTGGCCGAAGGTGCGATCGCACCGTGGACAACACCGGCGTATGAACACGAACTGGATGAACTGCTGGAGCTGGCCGATGACTACGATATCCCAGTCGACGTTCCCTATTCCAAATTAAAAAAGAAACATCTCAAGCTGATTCAAAAAGGGGTGCCCGAACGCGACTTCGGTGGACTCGATGGATTCTTTGCCTGGCTAGAACGCAAAAAGTACAAAATGCACGTTCGCATTTTTGCGTCGCGCTTTCGCAGTTACCGGACCTGCGACTTGTGCTCGGGTAAACGATTCAAGCCCGAAGCCCTGGCGTATAAAATCGGCGATCGAAGCATCGCGGAATTGTTGAATATGCAGGCCGACGAGGCACTCGCTTTTTTCGATCAGGTCAGCCTCGCGGAACGCGAATCCGAAGTGGCCGCCGAACCGCTCACGCAAATTCGTGATCGTATCGGCTATTTGCAAACGGTCGGACTGGGCTATTTGCAACTGGATCGGACGCTGCGAACTCTCTCCGGCGGCGAAACACAACGGGTCGCACTGACGTCCGCACTCGGCAGCAGCCTCGTAAACATGCTGTACGTTTTGGATGAACCGACGGCCGGGCTCCATCCCTGTGATGTTCAACAGTTAGCGACTTCGATCATTGGACTGCGCGATCGGGGCAACACGGTGATCGTTGTCGAACATGACGAGACGCTGATTCGAATGGCCGACCGCGTGATCGAGATTGGTCCTGGCGCCGGAACTTCGGGCGGTGAGGTCACGTTCGAGGGCACGCCTAAAGCAATGCTCAAGAGCAAGGAGAGTTTGACGGGGCAATTTCTTTCGGGTCAACGAGGATGGTCGCTGCGAGGACACGAGCCGCGAAAGCCACGCGGTGTGGTGAAGCTCAAGGGTGCCTCGGGACACAACTTGCAAAACATCGATGTGGAATTTCCACTTGGTGTCCTTTGTCTCGTGACAGGTGTGTCGGGCAGCGGCAAAAGCAGCCTGGTACAAGACACGTTGTACGCCGCCATTCGCAAACGCAAGCATGGGGATGCAACGAAACCATTAGCCTACGATTCCATCTCGGGACTCAGTCAGTTCGAAGATTGCCTGCTGATCGATCAGTCGCCAATCAGCCGTAGCGCGCGCAGCTGTCCCGTCACCTATGTCAAAGCGTTCGATCCGATTCGAAAAGTCTTCGCCGAGAGCGTGGAGGCGCGAACTCGAAATTTCACGCCGGGACATTTCACGTTCAATAGTGCCAAAGGCCAATGCCCTCAGTGCGAAGGTGCCGGTGTGTTGGAAATCGACATGCAGTTTTTGGCCGATGTCTCGATGACCTGCCCTGCGTGCCGGGGAACTCGCTATCGCGACGAGATATTGGATGTCCGGTATCGAGATCGAACGATCGCCGACGTACTGGCGATGACGGTCCGACAAGCGTTTTCGTTCTTTCGCGGCCACACCAAAGTGCAAGCCCGACTAAAGCGTTTGATCGATGTTGGACTCGAATACATCGCGCTGGGTCAGGCTGCGACAACCTTGTCCAGTGGCGAAGGTCAGCGGTTGAAATTGGCGGCATTTCTCGCCTCCGCTAAGCGTCGTCGCACCCTGTTTATTTTGGACGAACCCACGACCGGGCTGCACTTCGCCGACATCGTTCGTCTGGTGGATTGTTTCGACGCGTTGCTGGCCGACGGACACGCACTGATCGTCGTCGAGCACAATTCGTTGCTCATGCAGGGGTCCGACTACTTGATCGATCTCGGCCCGGGTGCCGCGTCCGATGGCGGACGAGTCATCGCGGCGGGCACGCCGGCGGAAGTTGCGAAGGTCAAAGAAAGTCGAACCGGACAAATTCTAAAATCGGAGCTTGCGCGAACTTAGCGGCGTACCCACACGTTTACTGACCCCGCTGCGACGTTGGCTCGATCATCGCCAAGAACACTTCCGCAGCAACACAGTCGCGGAAGACCATTTGCGAGATGGAATCTTCATCTCGCTCGACAGTAATGCTGCTGGTCGACGTGGCAACCGCGATCGCATTTCCGAATCGATCGAACACCGGCGCGCCGCTGGAACCTTTTCCGAAATCGGCGGTGACGGTGACCCACTTTGTCGTATTCGAAAAATCAATGCGCCGCTGCTCCTCGCCTTCTTTGCCATTGGTGGACAGTGCCGCGCGGGAGAAGCGTCGCGACACGATTCCCTGGGTCAATGTGAAAAGTCGCGATTTTGGATGCGAGAGAATTCGAATGGGCGCGCCGACGGCGACGCCGCTTCGTAGCGCGATGGGGGTAAAGCCAGAACCCTCCATCTGAAGAATTGCCGCATCGTTCTTTTCGTTACTTGCCAACACCTTTGTGATTGGAATCAGCCGCCGATCGAACGTTAAGGCAAACAGATACTCGTCCCTTTTTCTCAACAGATGCCGGTTCGTTGCCACGGCGCCGTCTTCACTGATAACAAAGCCGGTCGCCGCCAGCGTCGCGTGCCAATGATCTTGATGTTTGCGAGAGATAATCAGTACCACGACCGACGGTGCCCGCGAGGTGTACAGCTTTGGCGTGGGGAGGTAATCGCGAGATTCCTTTGCAATTTGCAACTGGCAAGTCTTGCGGTCTAATTGCTCGGCCAAATCGTCGAGCGTCGTTCCGCGATCCGACTGGATCAATCGATTGACCTGCAAATCCGCGAATGCTTGAACGGACTGATCATTCACAAACCCAATTCCATCTTGGGGCAAAATGGGACTCACCACTGGTAACCCGTTCGCGGAACTGTCCCGTTTGTCGACTGAATTTCGCAGGTTGTTTTTGTCGCCGTCATCGGATCGTTGCTGAGGCGATTCAGCTTCGCTCGCATCGGATGCTGGCGCTGCTTGCGCGACCTGAACGCAAAGCTC
>JABDKS010000729.1 GCA_013002105.1 Pirellulaceae bacterium
CGCGAACGGTGCGCGAGCATCGATAGGTAGTGTCGGTACCGCTATGCACCGGCTGGCGCAGAGAATCGACCGAGCGGTATGCCATTGGTTCCTATCCTCACGGCTCTTCCTTGGAATTCTCGCTGCAACGGCAAGGTTTGGTCCAAAACGTGCCACTTAACTAGGTTTGAAGCTTTTTCATTGCGGCGGCACTCTTTTCTGTGATCAGGCCGCGCGAAGACATCCAGCGACTATCGATGCCAAAACCTAAATCTGACCTGGCCACCCTTGCGGCGGTCGCTCAATTGCTCGCGGTGGTTGCCACCGTGGCGGCGCTTTTCTTTGCGAAAGATGTCTTGATTCCACTGGCGCTCGGGCTTTTGTTGTCCTTTTTGCTCAGCCCCGTTGTCAATCGGCTGCAGCGATTTGGGATACCGAACGTCTTAGCCGTGGTCATGACTGCCTTGATTGCGTTCTTGCTGCTCGGAGGTTTGTTTACGTTGCTCGGTCGTGAAATGAGCAACTTGGTCGGCGAACTGCCAAACTATAAGTCCGAATTGGTCGAAAAGGCTCGCGGTTTCGCTGGTGCCACGGGCGGCGTCAGCGAATCACTCGATGAATTGGCGGAGGAAGTTACCGAAGCCATGGAGGAGGGCTCCGAAGAAGAGCCCGAACCGACTGCTGGAATTGGCGGAACTTTCCAACAATGGACGGATCGACTGTTACCGGCGGCTTCCAGCACGAAGGAACGGCCTCATGACGGAACGTCAGCGAAGACTCCGATCTACGTGCAACAAGTGCCGGGGGAGCTTCCGCTGGCAACCTGGGCCACGACCGCTGGAACGGTTTTCGGACCGCTGGCGACCGCTGGCTTGGTCACGGTGTTCGCGTTGTTCATTTTGATTCATCGCGAGGATCTTCGTGATCGTATCATCGCGGTCATCAGTCACGGTGATTACGTCACGACCACCGAAGCCATGGATGAAGCGGCGGAGCGGATCAGTCGCTATCTCGTTGCACAAACCATCATTAACACAGGCTACGGCATTACGCTGGCGATTGGGTTGGCGAGCATCGGCGCCGTGATGACCCCGGACGGGTTTCCCAACGCAATCATGTGGGGCGTGTTGGCATCTTGCCTGCGCTTCGTTCCCTACCTGGGGCCGACAGCCGCGGCAGTTTTCCCATCCGTGATCGCACTGTCTGTGTTCCCGGGCTATTCTGTTTTTCTGGCGGTTGTCGCATTAATCACGACGATGGAATTGGTGTGCAACAACATCGTTGAACCATGGTTGTACGGAACTAGCACCGGCATCTCGGCGGTCGCCGTCATTTTCGCGGCCGTATTTTGGGGTTGGCTTTGGGGACCCGTCGGCCTGTTGCTTTCCACACCGCTGACGGTCTGTCTGGTTGTGTTGGGCCGTTACGTTCCACGTTTTGGTATTCTTTCGACGCTGTTTGGGGAGGACGTCGAGATCCGAACATCGACGCGGGTGTACCAAAGATTGCTCGCCGCCGACGAGTTTCGTGCCTGGGACATTCTTGAAGATCACTTCGACGAAAACGGAAGCCTTGATAAGACGACTGACGAAGTTCTGATCCCAGCTCTTAAACGAATCCGCAGAGATCATGATGCCGAGCATCTTTCCGACGCCGACGCAATTCGATTGTTTGCCCTGGCAGGCGGCTTGATCGCGAAGCTGAGAGAGCACGCTGCCGTTGAACTTGACGACCAAAACGCAGCGTCACTGCCAACGATTGTCGGCTGTGCATCGCATCACTTCAGCGAAACCCTGGTGCTGAACTTGCTCCGCTCCACTGGCCAAACGCAGTTTCAGCTGGATTCAATTGATGACGAAGCATTGCCGAGCGAATCGGCCCTGCAGATCAGTGAGTCAAAGCCTGCTTGCGTCGTGATTGTCATCCTACCCAAAGGCGGCTTTGCACAGGCTCGTTTCCTCTGCAAATCCATTCGCGACGCGGGCTACGCCGGCCCGATCGTCATTGCCTGCTTCGGAAAGTTCAAGAACTTTGACAGACTGTTTGTTAAGTTCCGCAAGGTCGGAGCGACCAACGTGACAACATCCTTCTCGCAAACGCACCAGAAGATCCAATCGATCCTGAACCGCCGAGACGCCGTCGGTCGCATTCCCTACAAGCGATCGCAACCAGCACAACTCTCCCCAATCGTTACGTGAACAGCGTTATGTGAACATCATCGCGGAACAAGAGATTTTCAATCGAAGAACAACTGAGACCACCGTTCCTAAAAAAAAGGAAACACCGATTCATGCCCACCATTCTCCTCGTTGACGACCACGATGACATTCGCGACATGATGACGCGACATTTGCAGCGTCATGGCTACAACGTTGTCACGGCCAGCAACGGACTCGAAGCCGTCTTGGCGGTTGCGAATGCTGCACCTGGTTTAATCCTGATGGACATCAATATGCCCGAACTTGACGGTATCGAAGCAACCATGCAAATCCGGGCCGCCAATCCTGGCAACCGAATACCCGTCATTGCCCTGACGGCCTATGCGATGCCTGGTGACGAAGCCCGTGCCATTGCCGCCGGTTGCGACGCCTTCCACGCGAAACCCATCGATTTCGACCACCTGTTTCAACAGATCAATGAACTTACCACCAAAACAGCAACTCCATGAAAACGATTCACGTCGGCAGCCGATTGCAATATGACGTTCAGTCACCAAGTACGTTCCTGCTGAACGTCTCGGTCGCGTTGAACGATCACCAAAGCACGATTGACGAATCCATCACCGTCGAACCTTTTTACAAAGTCGAACAGTGCGCCATCGGGTCTCTCCAAAATCGTCTCTTGCGATTGTCAGCCGATCCAGGACCGTTGACGATTGAATACCGAGCCA